>NZ_JAKKSC010000020.1:0-90796 GCF_025653705.1 Shewanella sp. SM87 | reverse complement strand
GTGGTTGAACCAAACACCGTTTGGTGTGGCGATGTCACTTACATTTGGGCGGGTAATCGCTGGTGCTATTTAGCGGTTGTACTGGACTTATTTTCCAGAAAAGCGGTGGGTTGGGCGATGTCATTTTCACCAGATACTGAGTTAACAGTGAAAGCACTGGAAATGGCATTTGAATCACGGGGTAAGCCTAAAAACCTGATATTTCACTCTGACCAAGGCAGTCATTACACTAGCCTTAAATACCGTCAACGGCTGTGGAAATATCAAATAACCCAGAGCATGAGTCGCCGAGGTAACTGCTGGGATAATGCGCCAATGGAGCGATTTTTCAGGAGTTTAAAAACGGAATGGGTGCCAACGCAAGGCTATAAGAGTTTTGTTGAAGCTAAACAAGATGTGACTGATTATATTATTGGCTATTACAACCAAGTCAGGCCACATCATTATAATGCAGGATTAAGCCCAAATGAATCAGAGCGAAGATTTTGGGAAGATTCTAAAGCCGTGGCCAAATTTAGTTGACCACTACACTTTCACAATTAAAGCTGACATGACCAATCGCCTTACCTTTTTTCCCTCCTTCCAGTGTAATCACGCGTAGCCCCTCACAAGCCTCGGCAGTGTAGAGGTTAACGCTCATACTCTTGTACTGGCCTAATTCGCGTTCAAGCTGAAAGACGCCTTGTATCCCTTCAAATGAAAACCCTGATTCATTCAGCGCCAATGCCTCTGCAACAACGTTTAATAAATCAATAGCTAACTGCTGATCACTATGCCGATAAATACACATTTGCTTAAACAGCCGCTCGGTATCAGGATAAAGTCCCTTGAAATAGTCGCGAATGGCTTCTGCTCGTTCCCACCCAACTTTATGACCGCAAGCCCGCTTAGCCAACCGGATATGACGGTTATAAGCGGTAATGTAGTCAATGTAGCTTATCTTCATGGTATGGCCCTTACATTTTTTAGCGTAAAACTGAGATTATGGTGGTAGCCCGTAACGTATTTCACTGTTGCGAAGAACTGAAAGTTAGACCATCATGCAATAATGTAGGGACAGGCTTGGTGTTGCCGGCGTGGTCCTAATTATTTTGGTTACGCTGATAGGCATCTTTTTCATTTTCTTTTTTTCTTTTTCGCGCTTTTATCGCGCTTATCTCGGGACCGCCGCTGCGCAATATCAAGTGAAGCAGAGGATTTACAATTCTTAAGAGTATGTAGGTACACAGGGGGTTTAGGCGTACACCAACAAAGAGGCTTGCCAAACACATCCCTTGCATGATGGACTAAATCGGCTTACTCTTAACATGAATATTAATAGACCGTGAGTTTATATAAGTGTCTATAAATAGTCACTTTAAAATCGTCATTTCTTCATTGCAAGAACTGGCACACTTGCTTGATTCTGCATCCTGCGTCCAAGCATTAGTCTCACCGATCCCTCCGGTAATTCGTGGCATGGAAAAGGAACCTATAGATCACATTGAATTGTCGCACCTAAGTGGAAAAGCTGCGGTCGCTAGCGCCTGTGCAATCTTTAATGATTTACACATTCATAATGACTTCTCACAGAAGTCGGCCAGACGAATGCCAGGAGTATTGTGGCTATCGCCAGCAAGTTTGTTAGTGTCTGACAAAATAGTTAGCACAATTGACCTCATCAACCAAAGTAAAGCGGCCATCGAGCATGAAATCACACAGAAGTATGCTAGCCGACAACAACGATTCGAGGCACTCCGGGTTATCAGCACCGGTGTTATGACCTTACATCTGTACCGCCAAATTCGTTGCTTTCGCGACAGCGATGTAACATCAGTTCGTTTCTCATGGCTGAGAAAAGATGTGGTGTCCAAGGTTGACAAAGATAAGTTGCTCAATGAACTCGGCGCAGAACAGGCCCGGCTCGGTGATGATGGCGTTAGGCTCAAGCTATTAATCAACAGGATAATATCCACGCCCGAGCCACTACTGCGTTACCGGCGAGAAATAAAGGTGCAACCAGTAGCAAATATGACCATAGGAGGCAGAGCTAAAACGGTGACGGCCACTATGCCAATTATCATCCTACAATCCTCCCCACTCACCATTAAGCCCTTATCTACGTTTGAGAGTGATGTAAAGCGTACTACTCGGTCTGACAAAGCTCGTAGTGAAATGATTGGCCGATACAATGGTGCATCTATTGAAGTGATCACAAGATAAGAGCTGCAAACGGGAAAGGATTTCAGCAGTAACAGCTTATATTTTTTTAATTTGAGTAATACGGTATTAAGAATGAACAACTACCACATGCAATTACATTCTGTTTTTAGCAATACGCAACTTCACTTGTACATGACTGTTGCTGAATCAAGTCGATTTGTGCCGGTGCATCAGCGCAACGCTATCATCACTAAACAGCTTAAACCTTATGCAACGAATAAAGACTTTAAGGACATAAAAAACCATCTTAAAGATTTGCTGCGTGTCGGCAGGAAAGGCGGCGATATGGAGGCTTGCATTAACAAAATGTTGGCTGCAATTGGTGGCACACCGGCTCAGCTTAATCGTGTTATGGACTTAGTAAGTTGGATTGTGGACATCATTGATGAAAAGCAACTATCAATGAGCTTTCTAACAAATGAGCATCCCTACACCAGTGACATTAAAGAATGCGAGCTAAGGCTAAATAGAGCCAATATTGAAGCTAGTTTTGATAGTGACGGCCAGCAAACACGACCTATAGAGCTAGTCTACCGTTATTCGTCAATTGACGCCTTGGAAGCCTTTTGCGCGGCATTTGAAGGGAGCACTGTTTATCGGCTTGATGATCGTGTGGTTAAGGCTGATTCAGCCACGCTGTATATTATTGAAATAGCACGATGGTCAACGCCAGTGGATGAATCAAGCAACTCATAGCAAAGTTTATTTTCAGAAACGTCTGCTTTCAGTGAGTTCCTGATGCTCGGGCGCTCTAAATTATGGGTATAGACAATCTGATTTGCCCTATATTTGCAGTTTTTCGTGAACCCTTAATTTCACAACTCTTTTAATCTGATATCCAAAGTCTGCATCCATACATAGCCCCTACGTAAACTGTCTAATAAGTCACATTATACGAACTATTGAGCATGTTATATCTATTTTACATGCTGTAAATTCAGTTCCATTAGTAAATAGATAAAAACCAAGGAGGCTTTATGAAAAATAAATAATGTGATCGTTGCCGGAGGGTGTTTTTGGAGTCTCGAAGACCTCCTTAGAAATCAGGACGGCGTGACGTCAACGAAGGTGTGTAGTGGCACTGAAATGGCGACTGCGCAAGACGTGAAGATGAGCTGTCTGATAGCAACGGATTATCAAGCAGAACCTTCTTAAATACAATTTATTCCACGCCAATACAGCGTGCTGTCTTTCAAATCACTAGGAGAAATTTATGTCACGTTTGAACACCCCTACCACAATCGACGCCGCGCCTACTGCTACCCATACCTCACTCAAGGCTGTGGAAAAACAACTGGGCCGCGTTCCTAACATGTTCCGCGTCGTTGCCAACAGCCCTGCTGCGCTGACTGGCTACCTGCAATTGAGCGCAGCATCAGCACAGGGCGGCTTGGGTACAGCGACTCTTGAGCGTATTGCCCTAGCCGTCGCTGAGATCAACGGCTGCGATTATTGCCTTGCTGCCCATTCCTTCCTAGGCCGTAAGGTGGCCAAGCTTGATGATGCTGAACTCACTGCCAACCGCAGCGGTGCATCAAATGACCCTAAGGCCGACGCAGCCGTGCGTTTTGCTGCCGCCGTAGTCCGCCAGCGCGGGCAAGTCAGCAATGACCAGGTCCAAGCGGTGCTGAACGCTGGCTACAGTGATGCACATGTAGTGGATATTCTGTTGGCTGTTGCCCTGAACACTTTCACTAACTACGTTAACGAAGTGACACAGACCGAGGTCGACTTCCCGGCCGTTCAACCACTAGGCATTGATGTCTAATCCATTGGTGCTCAACTACAGCAATTACCTAAGTTAGGTTCGACTCGAGTAAACATATAGTTTTTCTCAAGAGTCATATCATTTTAGTGGGCTACATAGAGTGAGTCCACATGGCTAAAAATAATTGGAGATATAAGATGACTATTCCCGAAATTGAAAATGGTGTCCAGACTACCAATATCCTTAGTAATAATCTCGGTGCAAAAGTCACTAAGTTTGGTATAGGTGGCATCTACGTTGCCATGACGATAATATATTTGTGGTTTGGTGGTATGAAATTCACTAGCTACGAAGCAAACGGTATACATGGTTTTGTTAGTAATAGCCCTCTGCTTTCATGGATGTATAGTTTCCTCAGCATTCAAGGATTCTCAAATTTTCTGGGTGTGCTTGAAATTTCAGTTGGCCTGTTAATCGCAGCACGAGTTTTCTCCCCTAAGCTCGCAATCTTGGGCGGTGTACTTTCAACCGGACTCTTTTTTACGACATTGTCGTTCATGCTGACTACACCCGGTGTTTTTGAGGCATCTCTTGGGTTTCCTGCGATCTCTGTGGTTCCTGGCCAGTTTTTGCTAAAAGATTTAGGCTTGTTTGTCGTGTCTATATTTATCGTAGGCACATCACTTACAGCACTGGAGCACAAAAACAAATAAGCCGCATCCGAAACAACTATAAGTTAGAGGGCCTTAAATTCTGCGGTATAGGTCTTGCAGTTCTTTTTAGCTGTCATAGGCACCTCGTTATGTGATTTTACTCACTTAGCGCGGTGTACAGAACTACTGGATCAGATCATTTTTTCGGGTTAACGGCCTAAGTGAAATAAATTCTGTAAACAGAAGGTCTCTTATAATCTGAAAGGCACATGGCTCTACTCTATAAGAGGACATTTATGAATACCTATCAAAAATCTATGAATGCGATTTCTGCTCTGACTAAGGAGCAGTATCGGGTGACGCAAGAAAATGGTACAGAGCGTCCAGGGACTGGTGAATTGCTAAAGAACACCAAGCCCGGCATTTACGTGGATATCGTGTCAGGTGAGCCTTTATTTGCGTCTTCTGCCAAGTATGAATCAGGGTGTGGTTGGCCGAGCTTTACCAAAGCGATAGACTCTGTCAACGTAATTGAAATCACTGATAGGTCGCACGGCATGACCCGCACAGAAGTGCGCTCAACTCATGGCGACAGTCACTTAGGCCATGTATTTTCAGACGGTCCCAAAGACCAGGGTGGCCTACGTTATTGTATTAACTCAGCGTCATTACGTTTTATTCCTAGGGAAGAAATGGCAAGTAAAGGTTACGCAGAGTATTTAGACCAAGTAGAGGACATTTAATTATGGCAATTGAACGCGCAGTATTAGCCGGTGGCTGCTTTTGGGGCATGCAGGATCTTATCCGCAAACGTCCCGGTATCACTTCAACCCGAGTAGGTTATACCGGTGGTGAAGTGGCTAATGCTACCTACCGCAATCATGGTAACCATGCTGAAGGCATTGAAATAATGTTCGATAATGAAATCACCAGCTATCGACAAATTTTAGAGTTTTTCTTTCAGATTCATGACCCTAGTACAGTAAATAGACAAGGTAATGACAAGGGCACATCTTATCGCTCAGCCATTTATTATACCTCTGAGGCACAGCATGCTGAGGCAGTAAAAACCATTGCTGACGTGGATGCTTCGGGATTATGGCCTGGAAAAGTAGTGACTGAAGTCGAACCTGCAAGTGATTTTTGGGAAGCGGAGGCTATGCATCAGGACTATTTGGAACTCCGACCAAATGGCTATACCTGCCACTTCCCCAGACCAGACTGGAAGTTGCCCTCATCTCAATGAGTTTGCAGCAGCCCACACAGACTTGCAATTTGCATACGACAACCACCCTTAATACAATCGGCTTAGGCGGTGGTTGTCACTGGTGCACCGAAGGCGTATTTTCATCACTTATTGGCATTGCTACTGTCAATCAAGGTTGGATCGCCTCAATTGGTGACAACGCTCAGTTCAGCGAAGCCATTGAAGTGGTTTTTGATCCGACTGTTATTTCTTTATCAACCTTGATCGAAATCCATTTACATACTCACGCGAGCACATCAAACCACTCAATGCGTGGTAAATATCGTTCAGCGATATACGCTTATGATGAGGTTCAGTATAACCAGGCTGTAAACATATTAGATGCCTGTAGAGCTGATTTTGAGCAGCCAGTCATTACTCAGGTTTATTTTTTTAAGGATTTTAAAGCGAATAAAACTGAGCTTATCGACTACTTTTATACAGCACCCAACAGACCATTTTGTCAAAGGTACATTCATCCAAAACTCACCTTCTTATTAGCACGTTTCAGCCACTATGTTGATACGCATAAATTGACAGAGTCAGGTGTAGAGTTAACATCGATATAGGCTGTGCTACTCTGCAAGTTCGAGCGTCATGATTACCAACTCTAGTAGTGGCATCGATCACACGAAAACTAAAACGATGTCACCGCAAACGAATGGGATCTGCGAGCAGTTTGATAAGGCGATCCTGAACGAGTTTTATCAGGTGGCTTTTCGCAACAAGTTAATCAAACGCTGGAGACGCGGCAAAATGATCAGGATGAGTGGCTGTCTTACAACAATGAACGAACTCATCAGGGCAAAATGTGCAACGGCAGAACGTCAGTTGAAACTGATCTGATCCAGTAGTTCTGTACACCGCGCTAAGTGAGTAAAATCACATAACGATACAACAACGTTACCCTACATAATCCCAAACTAATTTATCGTTGGAAACGCGAGTTATCCGTGAAGATGATAGAGCTTCTACGCGAGATCCTTTCCAACTGAGTCTGTTCGATGCTCTGTTATACCAATATCTTTGGAAACGCCCTTCGATGGTAGCTTGTTGCTTCTATCAACATTCATACACTTTTGTGAAAAAAATTTCCTGTGTATTTATCGGTATAGCATAAAGTCCATAATCAAATTAAAACGCTACCTAGTACAAAATTGCCTATTATTTAACCTTGACACTACCAATATGCACTGATCTGATATATATTGATTTAATGTATATTTTGCAGGCGATTTTTATGAAAAGTGCACTACTGCGGATCATCACCAACCAGAGCGCGTTTCCTTCATTGACGGAAATATCCTTGACGGGTCATAGCAACATCTCAGGGACAAACGGAGCAGGAAAAACCTCATCTCTTGTTCTGGTTCCTGTTTTTTATGGGATTGACCCTCAGTATATGGTCAGAGAAAAGCCTAAAACCTTTCTGGATTTCTATCTTTCTAAAGCACGTAGTTTTGTCATTTTTGAATATCAACGACAAGATCAGATCTCCTGTGTCGTGCTTTACAGACATAACAACACGTTGCATTACAGGTTTGTCAAAGGGGACGCCGATTCCACTTTATTTACAGAACAGAGCAAAATGAAGCTGAATAATGCGGAAAATATTGATTGCTGGCTCTCGGAAGACATCGCTCAGATAACAGAAGTGTCCCGGCAGATCAAAACCATCAAGGATTACTGCGCAATTATCCAGCACAACTTGTCGCACCTATCCCCGATTAAAGCTCGACAGTCAGGACTCAAGGATATTGCTGATAAATTCTCTCTGTGCCGTCCAGGGAAATCAATGAGGCACATTGAACGCTTAACGTCCGTCATGCACAAAAAAACAAAATTGATGGAAGGGTTAAAAGACATGGTTGCAGATTGCTTTATTGACAGTCAGCTAGATGTCGGGAAAGCGCCATATAACGACAATGATACGTTGACGATTGATGCTCTCAGTGCGCTTGAGCGAATGATGTCGCATCAGAGTGAGTTCGAGTCTGCTATTCAGGCCTATGGCGACATCAAATCTGTATGGTCATTACTATTGAGTCATACCAAGCAGTTGGATGAGCACAAATTAGTGCTCAGTAGTGAACAAGAAAGGGCAAGGAGTTTATTAACCGCGTTGCGTGACCAGATCAGAATCACGCAGAAAACGTTCGATGCCAAAATTAGTGAAACGCAAGGTAAAGTGAATGATCTGAATGACTCCTTCAAGCATTTGGAAAGGGTTATTGAACACCTTTATGCAAAACGAGACGAGTATGACGAACTCGATTTGGTTCAAAAGATAGCGGCATATAACGAGCTGCACAACCTTGAGGTGATAGCTCAAGACGCCGTCAAGCATCATGTGATGTTGTTGGACTCCGTCAAGGAGGAATCCAACGCCTATCAAGCACAATCCGCAAAAGTTTCGGCGCAAGCATCCCAACGTCGAGAGACGTTGTCTGTCAAAATAGATGCAGTTGTTCGGCGACAATTAGGATGACCGGTTGACGACAATTATCTTGGCCGGTTGGGTGTCACAATAGGTACCTTGTTTTCTGTTCGGAGTTCAAGGTGCCTGGACAACATATCACCCACCGACAAGAGGAGCTGTATATGCAGCATCGCCAACAAGGCATGACTCAAGAAATCGCTGCTGCGAAGTCTGCCATTTCCACCCGCACTGCCCGACGTATTGAGCAGTCCAACACCTTACCCCGCGTTAAAGCTGATAGAGATTGGCGCACCCGTGAAGATCCACTGGAAGCCGTATGGGAAACCGAATTGGTTGTTCTGTTAAACGCTAAACCAGAGCTCACGCCTATTACTTTGCTGGAGCATTTGCAGGCGCTCTATCCAAACCAATATGACCAGCGAGTCCTGAGAACATTGCAGCGTCGGGTTAAGAAATGGAAAGCGCTACATGGCCCGGATAAAGACGTTATCTTCCGCCAGCAAGCTCAACCCGGTTTACAGGGCTTCTCTGATTTTACTCATCCTGATAGCCCGATCACCATTAAGCAGCAACCCTTTGCTCATTTGCTGTATCAGTTCCGCCTTGCTTATAGCGGCTGGCGTTCCATCACTGTGGTTCAGGGTGGTGAGAGCTATTCTGCCTTATCTACCGGTTTACAGCGTGCGCTGACGCAGGCTGGTGGCTGTCCGGTGGAGCATCGCACCGATAGCCTCAGTGCCGCCAGGAACAATACGCAAAATGTCTGGACAGATGCCTATCAAGACTTGTGCGAACATTACAACATGACGCCAACGCGCAATAATCTTGGGCAATCGCATGAGAACGGGGTGGTTGAGTGCGCTAATGGCTCATTTAAACGCCGTCTGGCGCAGCACCTGCTACTTCGCGGCCACAATGACTTTGACAGTATCGAAACCTATCAGGCCTTTATTGACCAGATTGTTGGCAAGCTAAACCAGCGCTCACGCAGCCGCTTTTTAGAAGAACAGCAAACCCTGCAAGCCTTACCGGAATATGATGCTGTTGATTACACCTTGCTGAGCATTAAAGTCACCCGTAGTGCCACCATTGAAGTGCGCCGGGTGGTGTACAGCGTGCCATCACGACTGATTGGCGAACGCCTGCAAGTACGGCTGTATCATAACAAACTGGTGCTCTATGTGGGCCAGCAAGTGGCGCTGACCTTGCCACGAATTTACCCGGCCCTCGGCCAAAGCCGTGCACGTTGTATCAACTACCGGCATATTATCCGCTCACTGGCCGCTAAACCGCAGGCGTTTCGTTACTCGCAACTGCGGGATGATATCTTACCTGACGACAATTACCGGCAGTTGTGGCAGTTAGTGGATGATGCGTTACCAGCACAGGATGCCTGTAAATGGATAGTCACGGTGTTATGGCTGGCGAGCGAATACGATAGCGAACAAGAGCTGGGAGAGACCTTGTTGCAAGAGGCCAGAGCCGGTCTGTTTGAAAGTGCCAAAACCATTCAGGAGCGCTTTTACACCCCGCAAAGCGCACCAGACATTAAGACAAAGCAACATAACCTGCAAAGTTATGATGCACTGCTAACGTCATTAAAGGCACAGGCGAAACACGATGTGGAGGTGCCATTTTGACTTCCTCCGTTGCATTACTGCTCAAAGAATTAAGGCTGCCGGCGTTCGTCAGGCACTATGAAAAACTCTGGCAAACCGCGGTAGAAAAAGGCTGGTCGCACAGTGACTACCTTGCGGCATTATGCGAATACGAGCTCGCAGAGCGCTTTACACGGCGCACACAAAGCTGGGTACGCGAAGGGAGGCTGGCACCGGGAAAAACCTTAAGCACTCTGGATAACAGCGTGCTCAGCCGGACAAATCAAGCGCTCATCGCCAAGTTGCACCAAGACCTGTCCTGGGCACATCACGCCGATAATATCCTGCTGATTGGCCCCAGTGGCACCGGCAAAACACACATAGCCAATGCATTGGGTTACCGGCTGATTGAGCAAGGCATACGCTGCAAACTGTTTCCAGCCATTGGCTTGGTACAACAGTTACAACAAGCCAAGCGCGAACTGGATCTGATGAGCGAGATGAGCAAGCTGGATAAGTATCAGGTGATCATCATTGATGACATTGGTTATGTGAAAAAAACCGATGCAGAAACCCAGGTACTGTTTGAATTTATCGCGCATCGATATGAAAGCGGTAGCCTGATCATCACAGCCAATCACCCGTTTAGTGCATGGGATCAGATCTTCCCAGACAGCATGATGACGGTAGCGGCCATAGATCGGCTGATCCACCACGCGACAATTATAGAATTAGAAGGAGAAAGCTATCGAAAACAACATCAGTTAAAACAAGCTGGAAGTAGGAAAAATGAGAAAACCTAACCGGCCATCATAATTGACGCGAACCGGCCAAGATAGTTGACGCCGAACAATGATTGACGATCTAACGCTCCAGAACCAAATCAGGGATCTGGCTTTAGCGAGTCGGAGCGAACCGACCGATGGTTGGCGTACCGAAGAGCTTGACCCTAAGTTGTGGAACGGTTGGCGTAAAATGATTCAGGGGGACCGGCTAGAAATCGCTGAATACGATCTGACGGCTAAGGTTAGCCAAGGGGACTCTCCTAAATAACTGATCCTAATTGTGATACACCCGCTTTAGTCCATGCTTGCCGCCCGGAAACGGTGCGGCAGTGTCCATAAAGTAGTAAACCTGCTCCAGTAAATCATCCATGTTTTTGCACTGATGATTCCGGGTTATCGTTTCGTGCAGTGCATGCCACAGTTTTTCAATTTTGTTATGCCATGGGCTATAAACCGGCAAGAACAGTAACTTGAACTTTGGGTTGTCACTCAGCCACTTCTGCGTTTTTTTGCTCTTGTGGATGATGTAATTATCCACGATTAACCGAATGCTCTTAGCCCGACGATATTGGCCTTTAAGCTTTTCCAGCAACTCAATAAATAAGTCACTGGTCTTGCGCTCGCCACCTACATAAACGATTTGCCCTGTCTGGCCGTGTAATGCTCCCGCCAGATAATGTTTCTTGTTCTGTCCTGGTGTTGCTACCTTACGCTGTTCGCCACGGAGCCCCCAATCTGCACCGATTTTAGGATTCAGATGGATATCCACTTCATCCTGGTAAAACACCGGGTGGTCAACACTGTTATCTGCCAGCGCCTCCCGGATAGCCGCCAGTTTCTCCTTTTTATCCGGGTCTTGGATATAAAGCGTTGGCGCAGCTCGCCGCCAGACAATTCCTGCTTTGGGCAACCAGCGTCTGATTGTTGAACTGTGGATCTGAATGTTGCATAACTTGTTCAGTAACAGCGCAAACAACTCAGTACTCCAGCGTGAACGCTGATATCCAAGCGTCCTTGGCGTGTACTTCAGCAATATTTTCAGCACGCCACAGATAAAATCCCGATTCTGCCTAACGGGGCGACCAACGCCTTTAGTTTTTAGACCATCAACACCGGCAACGTCATACCATTTCAACCAGCGGTTAAGCGATGAGCGGCCAGCTTGCAGTAGGCTCGCAACCTCTGACTTGGTTTTACCTTTCAACACCAGCAAGACGGCATTCGCACGGCGGCAAAGGTCTCTATCTCGTGTTTTATGAATAATTTTCTTTAACCTGCGCGTTTCAGCGCCGTACAAAAATGCTATTTTGTTCATACTCAATGCGTTTGTGGGTTTGGTTTGTTTGACGACTGATCTGATCGCGCAAACCGCATTGAGTTCCCTTACCTGAGTGATCTACTATTTCGCACAGTTATTTAGTGACAAGCCCGGAGTGGTTGAAGGTCTAAAACAAAGAATAAGGGCTTACAACTTTAGTAAACAAAGGACGTCATCAATAGCAGTGATATAAAAAGTTATCTTTGCCGCCCCGATAAGGCTTTACGGGGCGACTAAGTCTCACCCAACCGACAATTCCGATAGTTTCAGAATAAGCTTTGAGTTTTCTAAGATTGGAATTACTACACCACAGCACGTACTCGAGATACTACAAATAGCTTTTTGGTAGGACCGATACCGAATAAATATCCATAATACATCAGGAGAAACTTTTTTTAATTTTCTGTAACCGGTCATAAATCAGTGGCGGATAATTTGCATGATATTCACCACACTCTGGGCAATGCTCTTGTTTTAGGTACGCTTGATTGTCGAGATCTTGATAAGGAAAAACGCTGAAGAGAAGTTCGTGCTGCATAAGCGTTTTATAAAAACTCTTATGATAAGGTGCAATCTCGCTGTCTTTGATTTTGTCGAAATATAGGTCAACGCTGTTCAAAATGCTCATAATTTCTTTAACCCCGTCGAACCTTAAAATGTCGTCATCTTTGTGAATATCAACATCTAAGCTCTCTAGATCCTCAATGAAACATTTAATCGCTCGCCGGGAATGCAAAAGGATCATTTGCGACTTGCCATCAATCATCTTTTCCTGATCGTAGCTAAAATTTTTAATGTTTCTTTCGACGAACATATAAAGTTCGTGAAGCTGATTCAACTCGTGCCTCAGTTGCTCCTTCGTATATTCCTTTTCGATTTGCTGATGGAGGATGCCATTAGCGTCAATCTGAGCTTTTAACACCAGAAAGAGAAGCACTGAACCCAGAATTTGTAAAAATGGGCTTGAAATACCTCCAAGAGCATCTCCTATTTCGCCATAACCTTTCAAATATTGCAGCGGAAGAAGAGGTGCAAACAAAGGGATAAGCAGGCAAGCCGCACCACCAATGACTATGACCCAGAAAGCTATTTTGGTAACAGGAGAGTTATAGATATTCATTTTTACACCTTTTCAGAATTTTCTTTTCTGTACGCGCTAGGAGTTTTGCCAATTTTTTTCTTAAACAACTTTTGAAAGTGTTCATGTGCCGGATACCCAATGGCTTCACTCACTTCGGGAACAGACTTACCGGATTCTTTAAGCAGCTGCTTTGCTTTTTCAAGCCGACAATAGGTTAAATAATCAAGAGGTGTCATGCCTGACAGCTCCTTAAATTTGACGCTGTAGTTCGTACGCGACATCCCCGCAATCCCGGCGAGATCGTCAAGACCCCATTTTTTATCGAGACTATGATGAATAGCTTCCAAGGTTTTGCTGAGTTGCGGATTTTCGATCAGTTTGAAGAATCCAGCATTTTTATTGGATTTGTACATGTGGATTCTTAACGCTTGCACGAAGATAATTTCGGTCAGCTTTCTGACTAACGTGTTGCTTCCAGGAAGCCCTGATTTTGCTTCCTGCTCTATAATACTTAAAAGCATGGCAAGCCAAGGCGAGTGGGAGTTATCAGCACTCTTGATATGCACGACATTTGGCAGCGAATTTAAGAATGGATGATCGGGTCCGCCATTAAAACAAAAATGTCCGCAAACGACGTTGGCTTTGAGCTTGCTCTGATCACCGTATTCCAAAACTTGAGCTTCGGTGAGGTTGGCTTTAGCTCTAAATTCGACCGCAGGCTCGGCCTTGATTTTTGGTGCACTGGCCATGGTGTGCTCCATCCCTTTGAAAAAGATCAAAATATCGCCCTGCTCCGCCAATGCTTTAAGTTTAAGTTTTGGCACCTCATACCAAAACTCGCCATGAGTCACGATGTGAAATCTCGCTAGATTCTCTTCCTGCGGGAGGCTGATGCCCCAGTCTCCCGCAAATGAGGTTCTATACCAGTAGCTGCTAGTAAGCTCTACCTTATCTAAAATTTCACTGAGAACATCCATATATAGCTCCTACGTAAACTGTCCAATAGGTCATGTTATACGAACTATTGAACATATTATATCTATTTTACATGCTGTAAAGTCAGTCTAATCAGTAAGTGGATGAAAACTAAGGAGGCTTTATGAAACTAGATTATGTGATCGTTGCCGGAGGGTGTTTTTGGGGTCTCGAAGACCTCCTTAGGAGTCTGGACGGTGTGACGTCAACGAAGGTGGGCTACTCTGGCGGAGATTTTGATGATCCTACCTACGCCGATATTATAACAGGGAAAACGGGGCACGCCGAAGCGGTTCGCGTGGAATACGACCAAGACGAAATATCTCTCGAAGAGATTCTACATTACTTTTTCAAAATCCATGATCCGACTACGAAGAATCGCCAAGGAAATGATGTTGGCACTTCGTATCGCTCGGCAGCGTTCTATCGTGACGATGCACAGAAAGCGATTATCGAAAACGTGATTGATGAGGTCAATGAGATCGGTCGCTTCGAGAATGAAGTGGTCACGACCGTCACCCTGGAAAAAGAATTCTACGACGCTGAGGCATATCACCAAAACTATTTGCAGAGGAATCCCAGCGGATACTCTTGCCATTTTGAAAGAGACTAAATCATGAACCAAATGAACGAGGAAAAAATGAAAGCACTTAAGAATGTTGTTATTTATACGAAAGACCATTGTCCATTTTGCGCACGCGTGAAGAATTACCTAACTGCTGAAAAGGTCGATTTCAAACAAATTCGCGTAGACGACGATCCGAAGACTTACCTGGAGTTGAAGGAAAGAACAAATCTCCAAACTGTACCGCAAGTTTTTGTGGATGGAGAATTCATTGGTAGTGCTACAGACTTCTTCTCGTGGATTGATAGCTAAAGAGTGAACCCTAAAATAAAGGAGCAAATATATGTTCAATTGGAAAAGCATTTACAACTACCTGGATAACGGCACTCCCGCGCCTCCCAAAAAAGTAGAAAAGAGCGAGGAAGAGTGGAAAGAAATTCTGACGCCAGCGCAATTTCGGGTCATGCGGATGAAAGGCACCGAACGCGCGCACACCGGAGAACTCTGTTCATTTTATGAAGCTGGAAGGTACGCCTGTGTGGGCTGCGACACCGAACTCTTTGACTCGAACCTAAAGTTCGATTCGGGAACGGGATGGCCGAGTTTTTCTGAGCCAGTCGCAGACAACGTAATTCAATATGAACTGGATACGACCTTCGGGCGCAGAATCGAAGTGCTATGCAATGTGTGCGAAGCCCATCTGGGGCACGCTTTTCCAGACGGTCCTGAGCCATCAGGGGTCCGATTCTGTATTAACTCGGAGTCATTGAAGTTTGTAGAATAATTTTTAAATCGAGGGGGTTTATGAAAGTGAACCTTTTGAAAAAAGGAGCCGTTCGTGTTGATTAAGCTGTTCGGTCATAAAGACTGCCATAAAACCAAGATTTACCATTCGTACTTGCAAGAAAAAGGGAGCCAGTTTGTTTTTTTGGATGTTCATGAAGACGACGCGGCTGCTGATGAACTGTGCTCCCTCTATTCGAACGGAAAGCTGAATTTCCCGACAATAGTGGTTGGGACAAAGAAGCTGAGAAACCCCAAGTTCAAGGACCTTGACAGGTGGTTGGAAGCTTCAATGAAATAATGAGTTTTTTAGAATTATTAATAACTTAATAAGCAGTAAGATCAATGATTACAGCAATTTTCCGCAGTTGTGTTACCAAGAAACATGCTGCGGAGTTTTAGCAAAGATACTTCATCAAGCTGGTGTTGGAAAACGTGGTCTTATCGTCGTTTGCACGGCGTGAGGAATGGGAGTGGCTTCAATTTTTGAAAGTTAGGTGAAAAATATGTCGGATCTAAAAATGAATAAAGAAGACGGTGTTGAAAGCTATGAATTTGCAACCCCTGAAGCAATCGAAGAAGCATTGAAAATCGGGAAGCTTAGTCAAACGGTTTTCGGCATGGGTTGCTTTTGGGGACCGGATTCTAATTTTGGAGGGACGCAGGGAGTAGTGCAAACACGTGTTGGCTACGCTGGAGCATCAACTCTGGATCCGAGTTACCGCAACATCAACGGACACGCCGAAGTCGTCAGAGTGATCTACGATAAAGACCAAATCAGCTACAGGGAACTTCTTGGAAGTTTTGAATCATGGTCTGTTCATGGTAGAAAGCAGGGCCAGTATCGCCAGATACTTTTTGTTTTTGATCTGGAGCAAAAACAAGTAGCTGAAGAACTGATTCAAGCGATTGGAAAGGAGAAATCTCCCGAGGTGATTGAGGCCGGAGAACAAAATGGTTATTTTTGGCCCGCCGAAGATTACCATCAAAAGCATCGTCTTCGCAGAAACAAACAGCTTGTAAGTCTTGCAGAAGTAGATTTCGGTCCTCGCTGGGATGAACATCTGTATTTTACTAAATTAAATAGTACCGATAGAAAAGGCTTCAGTCTCTCAAGCTGGCTAAAAAAGTTGTCTCCGGAAATGCAGAAAGCTTACCGAATCGGTTAATCTGAAATTGCAGCTGGCTAAAGAACTCTATTTTCTATATGTAAAGAATGTGACGATCTCCTTCACATGGAGTCCAAGAGAGCATAAAAAATCTGTGTAAGTCGCATTACCCATGTATTTGAAAGGAATAAATAATGCCAATATCAGACCAGCTTATCGACCGAAGCAAGACCTCAGTTTTTATGAGGTCTTGAGATCAGCGCAGCATGAACAGATCTCTTACAGTGTGGCGAACACACTGGTTTGATTGCGGCCTTGGGTTTTAGCTTTGTATAACATCTGATCGGCGACTTCGAGCAACTGCTTTTTGTCGTCAAATAAATCAGCGCTGGCCAAACCTATGCTGACCGTTAATTGTCGTAATAACCACTCATGGTTAGCCACTACCAGCCTTAACTTTTCCAGTGTTTTATTTGCGGACGCTGTGTCTGTGCCTGGCAGGATCAGCACAAACTCTTCACCACCATAACGGGCGAAAAAGTCATAGTTCCTGCTATGGCGCTGAAACAGAGCCGCGACTTGACTCAGTGCCTCATCTCCTGCGGCATGACCATAGCTGTCGTTAAAACTCTTAAAGTGATCAATATCAATCAATGCCAGTACAAAAGATTGTCCTGTTCTTTGCCAGCGAGCAAATTCAGCTTCAAACTTGAGGTCAAAAGCTCTTCTGTTGTTCACCCCTGTCAGCGCATCCGTCATGCTGGTATTATGTAATTGTTCGCCGACTTTTTTCAGCTCCAGTATGGCGATCACTTGTCTGGACAGAGCCTGCAAAGAGCTTATCTGCCGCTGGTTCAGCTGCTTAGGAACATGATCATAGACACAAATAGTACCAATCACTGCACCTTCGGGATCAATCAGCGGCGAGCCAGCATAAAATCGGTAGCCAGGTCCTGAAATCACCATAGCATTGGTACTGAATCTGTGATCTAAAGTAGCGTCAGGGACCACCATTACCGCATCAGGTGTTTCCATTGCATACACGCAAAAGGACTCTTTAATTAATACAGAGGTACGCGAAATACCAACTTTTGCAATTAGATTCAGCTTTGTGTCATCGGTTCGCGTCACCATAGCCACTGGTGCATCACAGATATAACACGCCAGTTCAGTGATATCCCGCAGGTTCTGATCTGCTTCAGCAGGTGCTTTTAGTGTGGTTTCTGCACTAGCTGTTTGAGCTAAACTAAAGGTCATGTACTTCTCCGTTTTTCTACTGCATTTTTCAAAGATCCTGCATAGAAAAATGAATTAAATCGTTGATTTAACTCTAGCATAGATCTGTCAGACTTGAAGTTATCTCTGTAGCAATGGTATTGTTTTGTACAATATTCGCCTGCTTGATTTGAGTTTTAGCTGTATTTATAAACTTTTGGCTTTTCCGGTCGCAGGCTCTATAATTTGCTCGTTTAAATCCAACTCTTCGTCTAACGTCATCTATTTAGTGTGCATGCGGCCTCCGGAGCATTTTCCGTGGCTTATTTTACCGAAGCATCGGGATTGCTAAATAGAGCTGAACGCTGTAATGCGCTTTCGAACTGAGCTTTCCGTAACTTCGGCATTAGTTCATGTACCTTGCTTACTGGATGTTGGTTGACGCGCAGCAGCACGTCCGTCAGATAATCGTAAACGTTAATAGCAGTGTTGACCTTGCTTTGAATGACGCCAACATGCTTAGCACCAAGCTCCGTTCAGCAGAATCACAGCCAGTTTTTCAGTTATCCCAAGTGTCACTCTCAGATTAAAGGCCGCCATACCGGATGTAGTGCCAACAAGAAAACTAAAACACAACTTCGCTGATCATCGCTGAGTGTTTATAAATCGTCTCCCATCACCGGTATCGATAAGCAGATAAGCCTGGTTATGCCATTAGCAGTTCTTGAAGCATTCCTGCTTTCAATGTCGTCAACGTGATCACGATTTGAGTTGAGATAACGACTCTGTTGCTGAAGACTCTCAGTTAATTGCCACTCACCAGATTCAAGAACAGCACCCGCTAACTCGGCACATACTGTTGCAAAACCATAAAGCGCTTGATTATCGCGGGTAAAACGCAGCGGCATCGTCTGGCCTTTTACAAGAAGGGACCATTCCAAAACTCTGTACTTACCTTTTAATCGGTTACTGACAAAAATAGTTATACTTGTACCGCTGGCGCCAACAACTAAAAAGCTCGTGATAGCTAGTCCTATCAGAGACCATAACTCTGGTTTCCCACTTAGTAACAGTGGATTAGGCAAATGACTCCTCAAAACGAGATCAGCACCAAGGGTCAGCGCTGTTTTATACACTGCTTGTTCTAATAATGGAGTTGCATTGACCAGTGACGCAACAGCATCACAACTATAAGGTTCTAGAACTGCCGTAGCTCTCAACCATTCTGTTTCATGGGCAATCGCCAACAAATTTGACCAAATTCGAACCAGTGCCGCTATATGAATGGAGTTTTCATCAGTCAGGACGGTTTGATTAAGCTGCTTATCCAGTTCCTGATGCCAGTATTGGTATTGGCTTGTCAAAAGTACAAACAACTCAGATTGAAGCAACTTATTATTAGTTACCGGTCTTATCCTATTTGACATCTCATTGAATAGTTGTATAAATTTTTTGTCTGCTTGTTGCTCACGCTTTAGCAGATCTTGCTGTTGTTGAAGCATCTGTAAATCGTATTCAATGGCCTGCTTAAAAAGTGTGAGTAAGGAACAGTGTTGTGATGCCCGATCTGGGCTTGAAAAGTCCAACATACACAAAGTACCGAAAGTTTTTCCGCTAGGCCAAAGCAATGGCAGGCCATAGTAATAACTAAAGCCTGCTGCAAATGTTGGGTTATTGTTTTCATATCGGGTACCGATTGCATTTTCAACTAGTAATGGCTGGTTACTGGAAATGACTTGGGAACAATAAGTGTTAAGTGCCAATGGAACAGGTTCACCGCAATAAAAAGTTGGTACTGACACACTGCCAACAGCCTGACAAATTTCGTTTTTATCTAATCGATTAATCAGCACACAAGGCACTTCCGCGACTTGAGCCATCGAGTTTACAATGCCTTGCCAGCGCTCTAGGAGCAGAGCGGTTTCTATGCTCAAATCTACTGCCATTTGTTCCCTCAGTATTTAAATAGTCCCCTTTTGCATCATTCGATCTTGTTTATCTCAGAGTATCAAACAGGAAACAAAGTGATTGATGTCAATCAGGGAATTAGCAGCATTGATGCATTAAGCGGCGCACATACACTCTAAGTAAAGTGCTTAAGTCTGATTATGGCAAGAAATTGTTACTTTGTCAGGGATAGTCAACACTTTATTAGCGAGAGACTTGCTTGGCTGACATTTAAGACAAATCGCGAGATTCCAAATCTGCCACCAACAGTCGGAACTGAGTAACTCACTTGAGCTTTAAAAAGTAAAGCATTGAAATATTTATGGTATTTATACATCCTACCTAGCTCACAGCAGAGTTTAGCATCGTGCATTAATATGACCTTACACTAAAAATACGTACTAGTTGACGTCTATCAAACTCGTTTACGAGATAGTGTAGTGGTCGACAAATTTTGGCCACATCGTTATTGCCTAATAACCGATGCTCTCTTTAAATGCGAAATGAGTAGTGCACGCATTTTTAGCCTTTTGGCAAAACGTTGATGTCTCGAAATTTTCAAGCGCTGTGCCTTGTTTGTTACAGAAAACCTATGTCAAAAGCACAACAGGTGAAAAGAAGGAAAGCATGAGAAATCAAGAGCGTGGTGAGTTCTCTTTGTGTGGTAGAAATTGCGCTGTTAATGCCGGACAGATTTCAAAGCATGGATACACAGTGGTAATTTAATTGATTCATGGTCAACGATCATTAACAGCGATCGTGAGTTTTACTTGATAGTAGGCGATAAGGCAAAAGCGCACTGGGCTAGAGTTGGCGCCGGTGAGGACTTCGATATCGAAGCAAACGAAAGGTTCTATAGTGATGGCAGAACACCGGCTGGCGTGAATACCTCACTCATGGCACATCAAAGACTTATTTTGAGCGTTATGCTGAAAGCGTACAATAAAATTTGCCTGAGTCCGGTGTACGTTCATAATGATTCAGTTTAGCTTCTTGATTGTCATACTATGGCTAGGTTTAAAATGCTCTTTCGACTTTCTTTAAAGGTATTGTGATGAAAAGTATCAGGGTTTTGTTTGTTTGTGTCTTACTTCTTGTATTAGCGTGTATATTTTCCGAGGTTTTCGATCAACATCAAGTTGCACTATGGCTTGCATTTTTCAGCATAATATTAGCCACTCTGAATATAGGGCGTAAAGAAAATTAACCTGAACTCGGGATTATAGGTAATTCGCGGTGAATTTTTCTGCAAGTGAAACTAGTGTGCGTTTATATAATAGTTTGATAATTCTTAATAATGTTTGATCATTTATATAATAGTTTGATATTTTTTGGCTCTTTTGGTGAATGTGCGGATTAAGAGTTAGCACATTTTTGCCCCGCAATGAGCTGGATAGTAAAGTGGAAAAATAAAGGGGAAAAAAAACCAAGAAAACTTGGGTTTTATTTTCCCATAAAATGGGGAACGAATTTTTTTAACTTTAAAAAATTTAGGTCTAAGTTAATCACCTGGTTTGTGATCATGTGGTTTTAACGGCTTATGTTTACTTGGTGTGTTAGTACGTTGTCTTTTATCCGGCGTTCCATCATCATTTTCTCTTTTCGGTCCTGGTTTAATGAACATATGTATACCCATTTGTAATAGTTTAAGTTGTTTATTCACCATTATAATAACCACTTTTTTACTAAAACATAGACTTAAAAATTTAAAAACAGTAAAGAAATTTATTGGTAAGAGGTAGAAATTTAACTATTTGTGTTCATCATTGGCTTGTTTTTCATTTTATCGAATTATTACTCTCTGTTTAAAGCTGGCTTATCGATTAAAAATCTAATCCTAATGTACTATTTCATATAAATGGTTAATGTCTTGAATGTGGTAGCTACTGCCCTTATGACGTTGAATTTAGCCATGTAGAATTTTTTATTCTATGATATCCGATATTGCACAAAGGACTGTTTAGCTCGCATTAGTGACGGTAGCCTTAAATTTTTGCCCTATATTTTTCTCATCTGAACCATCCGAATTAGAGCAAATAATCTAGCACGTTTCAGTCTAAAACTGAGCCCGTGAATCACTCTGGCCCAGACTGATTCACTAAAGCAGTCTTTTCGAGTGTGTGGTATCAACAAAATGGCAAATGACCCTGTGTTGATTACCACATTCTTTATGGTGTACAATGTACACCGTAAAGGTGGCATAAGGATTTTAATTAGTGAGCCATGCTATTGAGTTTGTCGAAACCTCGATCTTTACAAGACAGATCAAGGAACTTGCAACAGATGACGAACTAAAGGATTTGCAAGCAGAGCTTATTGCTCAGCCGGATAAAGGCGATATTATCAAAGGTACAGGTGGCCTACGAAAGGTTAGAATGGCTGTAGGCAACAAAGGGAAGAGTGGCAGTATACGAGTGCTCTATGTTCTTGCTCTGGCCGATAAAATTTACCTGGTACTCGCTTATCCAAAAGCAGTTAAAGATAGCCTAACTGCGGAAGAAAAGGCCAAATTAAAACTAATCGTTCAATCACTTAAAGGAGAGAGCAAATGAGTATATTTAACGAACTTCAAGCCTCCCTTGAAGAAGCGGTAGAAATTCATCATGGTCTCAAAAAGCCCGCTCGAGTAACTCGTTATGAAGTTGCCGACGTTAAGTCAATCCGTGAAGATTTGCTTAAAGTGACACAGGCCGAATTTGCTGCCACGATGGGGGTCAGTGTAGACACTGTTAAAAGTTGGGAAGGTAAGCGCCGCAATCCTGCGGGATTAGCAGCTAAAGTGCTCGCCACGATTCAGCAAGATCCTAAAATCTACGCAGCCCTTGCTGCTCACTAAAATTATTCAAAGGCCCTTCTTGGGCCTTTGAATTCCCCCTATCTGAATCATTACGCGCATCACGTTGGCATTTTGCGCGAGTTTCGGGCTCACGCGCTTTGATCCAAACTCGTGTCAGGCCGAACAGTTCTGGCATGTTTATGCCCCAAAGTTTGCTAGCACTCGTTTAGTGAATCGAAAACTGACGAACGAGTTGCCCTACAAAATCTCATCTATTTGCCTAATGTTTGGCTCTACCGTAAAGCGACTAACAATGTATGGGTATACAGTCGTATTTAAAATTAGATGCTTTTGAGTGTTTTTAACCTCATTTGTTTGCGCGTTTTTCCTGCCTAAAATAAATAAAACAATTTAAAATCAAGTTGATACACTTCCATCAAGTTAGTTAATAGGTTTGGAAAACGCGCATGCGCGTTTTTCAGGTTGGTATATTTGATTAAAAGCTGATAAGTTCTTTTCAATACAACTAGTTAACTATGCGCGTTTTTACTGGTCTAATGAGGTAAACGCCATGCGCACTAATAAAACGTTGAACTAAGCCGCTGCGCGGAGCCAAATGCTGACTCAATCGAGTGTATTAGCCTCATAGAATCAGTTAGACTTAAAAAAGATGTGATGGAACACCATAATGACAAGGGAATTTCAATGAAACAGGTACATACCAAGCCATATTTCCAGTTCAAAATTGCTCTACAACCCAGAGCCAGCATCAAAAAAAGCAAATTCTTATAGCATAAAGCGTACCAATTAACCTGGACTCGGCATCGGCCAAGTCCAACAAGCGGTTTGTGCCATGCAAACAGCGCAACGCGCAAATACTAAAATGTTAGCTTGCAAAAAGGAGTAGTTGCAATCGTGGATAGAATAACAACAGTCAAAGAGCTTCTAGAGCTAGCTGAAAAATTACCATCGGACGACTGGGTTGGCGGTTGGTTTTATCGCGGGCAAGCAGATGTATCGTGGGAGCTAATACCCAAAGCTTTTCGTGCTCCATACGAAAAAGACTTTGAACATAAATATAAAATGTGGATAAAACAGGCAGCTCGCTTTGAAGAGTTAAATTTTGAAAATGAATTTGAGTGCATGGCAATCGCTCAACACCATGGTTTCCCCACTAAATTCTTGGATTGGTCTTCAAATATTTTAGTCGCGGCATTTTTTGCCTGTTCAGATCAATTAAATAAAGATGCTAGATTAACAGCGTATTTTCCAACTTGGTATGTAACGGATCCAGAAATAAAAGAATTTAAAGACTATGACAATGTCGTTGCCTACCAACCTCCACCGATAGCTGACCGAATTCGAGCGCAACTTGGAAACTTTACATACCATCCTACTGATGATGCGGTAATCAAAAATAGTATTTTCCCTCCGACTAAGCAAGATACTCTCCATGAGTGGATTATTCCTGCCAAATACAAAACAACTATTTTAAAATCACTAGACAGACTTGGTGTGAACTTCAAGAATATTTACCCTGACATTGATGGTTTGTCTAAACACTTTTGTCTTATGGATGAAGTAAACAATGCAAGCTAACAAGAGACTTAAACGGACAAAAAAAACAGTGGGTTACGTTTGTGAATGAATTTGGCGAACTATTATATTATCAGAGTAATATTGTTAGATAAAATATGAGTAAGGAAGTGTAAATGGGTAAGTTAACCGTCCGAAATGTTGTTAATAAAGTGTTGGATTTTGAACTTTGTAAAGTAAAAAAATACGTATTTTTTTCAGTTGTCGTCATTAGTTTGTATAGTCTTTTTGTAGTTACTTTAACGCTAAAGCCTGACTTCGATGAATATATGAGTAACAGACAAATATCCTTAGATATTGAAAATAATCAAAAAAGAATTAATGCAGCGAAAGGTTGTGAGGAATCTGTAATATCAAATGGTATTAAACAGAATACGCTGAAATACCATATTGAATTACATACATGTTATTACGATAGTCAAGGGGTTGAAATTTCGCCTAAACATATAGAGTATCTAAAAAAGCAATGGTCTAAAAATCCCAATGATATTCGGATGTATCTTGACATTTAATGCTCGATTCAGTTTAAGTCTCACGTCATAAACACAAACCTAATGGGTAACCGGAGGTGTCTAACCCCCAGCACCCACACCACCCTGCATGCGGCTCCGCACAGGGCGGTTCATTTAGAACACCTAACCTAGACTTTCTGGTTGGCTTCTTGTTTCGAGAGTGAACTGCGATCCATCAATCTCTTAGTGAACATAAACCTGCTTTCTTAAGGTAATCATTACTAATTATAATGCGATTTGTAGGTTTTAGAGTCTAAGATCTAACTCATTTTTGTCCAAAAGTGAGTTTGAAAATGATCAAACTTAATTATGAGAAACTGAAATTCGTCCTCAGATAAATTATCAAACAATAGCGGTATTACCGTTCATGACACCCATAATTTTTATCAAACTTTATTATGGTCGTACAACTAGAGCGTTAGGGCCGGCCATTGCCCTGCTACATTTACGCTCTTATTCTGCTCTATTTTTTAGTGACACCGTAATCGTTCATCATTCGAGCCATTGCGCTTTCTTCTGCTAAAATATCCTTACCGTAGCGCAAGACCATAAGCGGCGTTGACCAGCGCCCCGCTTGTTGGACCTGTGGAAACGAATATCCCTGAGCAAGCAAATCTTGAGCCGCCCCTACTCGGGCAGAGTGACCAGACCACGCTCGATACCCTGCATCCATTAACTCGTGACCGGCTAACGTAAAAGCAGCACCAAATACGCGGTCAACGATGCGCGTATCCAACGGGGTTGGCCTGATCGTAATCTCGCTCTTACGACCGATAGGCTGAAAGAGGTAATCATCATGTTTGAGCAAAGCCGCTTTCGACATGTAACGATTGACAGCTTCCCAACACCCTCTTGAAATAATCACGATGTCAGCCTCACCTGTTCGATTCGTTTTCGTGTAAGACACTGACAACGAAAACCTACCCGTGGCCGTTCGCTTAATGTCCCTCACTTTGATACGCAATAACTCCGATTCACGCAGCATCGTTTCATAAGCCACGTTTAACATTGCAGCATTACGAAGATCTAACAGCTTATCGCTCTGGCCCCACTGAGCACTAATAGTTTGCAAGTCGGTGAGCCTAAACGGGGTGGCTTGTACGGCTTCTAAATCGCCCTGTTCAAGCTTAGTCAATTTAAGAGTATTAAGCGCCCCTTTCACTGTTTGACTATGGATAGGGGACGGTAAACCACACTCCGTATGAAGCATATTGATAGCCCAACAGTATTGCGTAAGCGTAGTGTAAGAATTGTCAGACTTTGACAGAAGAAATGCGGCCACAGAGCCCGGCGATGATGGCAAGGGGGTTAACTTCTCTGTAAGACACCAACTTTTATAAGTGTTCCACCGGCTATTAAACGCCGTCCAAGTATTCTTAGGCTTAGTTTTTAAACCTATATCGAAAAAGTGCTCAACTAGGCGTTGCGTGATCTGGGTGATCCGCTTTTTATGGGTGTCAGTCAGGTCAATATGCGGCAAGGCTAATAGCGCCCGTAGCTCATCAACAAGCCGTTGGTGATCATCCTTGAGCGAGTCAGCTATTGAAATAGGTTCAACAGGTGACACTACCGCTAGAGCTGATTCAATCGTTGCTGTCGTTGTTATCAATCTCACCGATAGTCTCCCGTTCTACACCGAATGATGGATGTTCGTCTTTATAGAAGCTCAACAGTTCATCTATAGCCGCATCGACTGAATTGGCACCAATTGCCTCTTTAAACTCGGTCAATCTATCATGCTGGTACTTACTAATAATCGGTCTCGTTGATTTCCTATCCCGCTCTATCTGCGATATACGCCTCCTAACTTGCTTCCAACCATGATCGGAAAAAATGGCATTTAGACACACATTGCAAGAGTGTAGGGCCTGCGGGTCAATTTTAGCTTGTGTTTTAGCCCCTGCGATTTCACGCATTAGCTGTCTATAATTAACGCTCAAGTCCGGTGAGTCATTTAGAAATGCGCGAGTGAACCAATCAGAGCGTTCGATGTGATTCACAGAGCCACAAACCAAGCGGTTAAGTAGTTCGCGAATCTGTTCATCGAATACTTCTTGGGCCGATAATAGGCGTAAAGTACGGCCTTTGGGTCGTGAATTAGCCGTTGCAGGGAGTGAATGATACGTCCAAGCAGGTGCTATTATTGCACCCAATGGCTGCGCTGAGTTGTTATTCATTTTGTAGTAGTGTCACCATACTAATATAAGTGCATTTAGTATAGTGACACACTTAATTAAGGTCAAATAAAACTATGTCGGGATATCCTATCTCGTCAACCCTTGATTATCTGGAACCAACATCGTAACAGAGAGGGGTTAACGAGGGAGTTTCTTTCGCCCCTACGCGGCCATCAATAAATTTTGTGAATCGAAACTCAACGCTAATGAGTGCTTAAAACTCTTAGCCACTTCCTCGCGTTCAGATGGCTTAATTTGCATTTCTGCCTCTGCCTCTGCTGCATTTCGTACCCAACCAAATAGCCGTCCAGCAACAACGTTCATTTTTAGTGCCAGCTTAGGATTCATTTTGATGTGTAAATTACCGTTTAAAAAAGCTCGAACAGTAAATAAAATCTCACTTGAACCGTCAGCCTTTAAATACCGGTAATCATGGGCCTTATTAGAAGCCCAATGATGCTCCCGCGTTCTAGGTGTAGAAAGAGTATTGAACCCAAGGTTAGAAGAAATAGTTAGAAAATCATCTAAAAAATACTCCGCGCTTTTTGATAATCTTGAACCGTAGTAAGAGTCAAAGCCGCCTTTGTTCTCTAGGACACAGCGGTAATCAAGTTTGAAGTGAGTAATCTCACCTTCTTCAATACCGCGGCGATATGACCATTTATCATATTTCCAAGTGCGCTCATTTGACACATAGTTAACGCAGTTCGCCGCTTGTGCTACCGACTGATAGAAATCTTTAAATTGCTCATCTTGCACTGCATCAGCATTTTTAATGGCCCATTCTGCGATTGCGTATGCGTTTTGCGCGGTAAAATCCACAGATACTTGTGCCTCAAGCAATTCCAATAATCTTTTCCTGCGATCAGATGTCATACGTGAAGTGATAGGCTCGAACTTGCCAAATAATTCCTTCCAAAACAGGCTTTTTTGAGCCTTTATTTTTAGCCGCAAACCTTCTAAAACTGCCTCTTTCGATATTTCAAGCTCACGCAGCAATCCTTGATCTATTAATGATAAGTTTTGATAGGTCTGGCACAGTGACGCCAACTTTGCGTCATAAATAGACTGCATCGCTTGAACCATATCCGCACCTGGGACAAGAGCGTTAATCTGCTCTTTTGTAGATTTTTTTTGCGACTCAGAATTGATGCCGTGTTTAGCCATGTAATCTGTCGCGGCCAAATCTAGGTCAAAGTTTTTATCAAACCATGCAACGAATGGATCAATATATTTTCTATCTCTGAGTGAGTGAGCCAGTTGCACACGAATAATATCGACAGGAACTGAATGGCGCGTTAAGCGGTCACAATCCGCGTCAAAGTTGAACGTACCTATGACCTCAAATTGAGCCATCCTTGTTTTAAGGGCGCTTGCAATGGCGTCACTATCAGACCATCGTTTCGGTAAAACTAGATAGCAATATGAAGCGTTTGCTTCCTCAATAATTCGTGTAGCCCACGCTTCAAATTCTGAGTAAATAGGATTGCAAAAGATCACATCCACAGGCTTATCTACCAGTGTTTGCATGTTGAAGTCGGTGCCAATGACAAAAATATTTTTATCTAAATTACGACAATGCACCAAACTTTTTTCGATACCGTAAAGTGAACTAAATGGTTTAACCATTTGATCATCATAACGACTGATAGGCAGAGGGACATTGAGCGCAGCCAATACCCGTCCATCACCACAGCCTATATCGAGCAACGAATTTACATTACCAGATTTAGCAATAGGAATGAGGTCTTGACGAATGACATTAAAAATATGTTCCGATGTTGGATACCATTCATGATCTTCGTCAGCCATTTTTAACTCGATAACACGCTTGGCCGTGGCAAAACGCTCAAGGTTGTTTATCTCTGCCAATCCAGTGTTCATAGTCATAATTTGCTCTCTAAATGCTGTGTAATTTCATTGGATCGACTATCTCATAAAATATAATTCTGGCAAATTTACGATATTAAAGAGGTGTCACCATACTAAATTATGACTATTTAGTGCGTAAACATACTAAAAACCACAGATAGACTCGCACGAAAGGTCAGAAAATGGGCGAATGTACTTATTGATATGGTGTCACCTTACTAATATTGATTCAGGGCAATGCCCCTGCGTGGTCTAAATAATCATTAGTAAGGTGACGCTATACTAATATGCTTTTAGTCTACTTCAATCATGTCCGATAAGTGTAATTATCGGACATGATTAATTAAAGTGCGAAAAATGGAGGGGCTACACCCGAAGCGGAAGATACCTTAGAGTTCTAGGGGTTCGTTCCTAATTCAAATTAAATAGCATTATGATTAAAACAGATCTATAGTGGACGCGCCAAATGTAAGATTTAAGCTATCGTTTTTCAGTCATTGGTATGAATATTGATTTTTTAAGACCGTTTTTTTGCTTTATCACCGGCTATCAAGCCCAAATCTTAACTAAAAGGTGTTTTTTTATGGCTCAATTCAGGATTTCATACGCTTACTACACGCTAGATGCGAAAGGAAAGAGGGGCGGCGGAACTTCGACTCAATCTACGGTCGAAGCGACTTCCGATGTAGCTGCCATGTCTATCATACAAAGTAGGCATATTGGTAAAGATATTGAGTGGAGAAAGATCGTAGAAATAAAGAAAAATGTAAAGGAAAGTTAGTCTATTTATTATTCCCTGTTGTGAATAAATAAAAAGAGCTGATTTTATCAGCTCTTTTTCGTTTTTATACGTGTTACTTAAATCGGCATTCAAAACTTAAATGTTAAGCACTGACATTTATTCTTTTTTAGATATCGCCTTTACCGTGAAACTACCAGCAGATTTTCGCGTATTCACTACTCCGCACGAGTTGCAGCTATAGCTTTCATTCTCCCACCCTAGGCCAAAGGGGTTGGTTTCAACGAGAATATACTTGTTGTTGCATTTATGGCATATTTCAATTTCACTTTTTTGATTCATATATATACCTATTTTTTAGATGTGAAATTTGAAATTACTATATTTTTTAAAAATATCAGGCTAGAGGTAAATTGTTAATTGGAGATAAATACTCCATGTAAAAATCGTTCAAATGTCACTAACTGACATTTATATTCGTGTATGACTGGATTTATAAACTAATAAAAATTAAATCACTAATTTAAATAATTTCATTCATCAACTTGTAGTTAAGCGTTAATCGAAACCATTGATATGGTGTCCGTAAATTCGCTTGATTTAGTCGCAAATGTAATTATAATAATTACACAAATTCATGAGCGGTTAATTTAAATGTGAAAAAAAATACACTAGATAATAATCAGATAATAGATAGGCTTCTAATACTCCATGAGCTAGATAGTGATACCAAACTTGCTGCACATTATGGTGTGGAACGTCAACAAATTAGGCAATTTAGAAACGCTACACGAGTGGGTTTGACGCAGAAAATTTTTACAGAATTACTAATTCCGCACAATGGAAGGGAACCCAAGTGAGTCAATGGAGCAGCTTTTTATATGATGGAGTTAGTTTTGATCTTTCGCATCTAAACTCAGTTAAATTTCAATATATTCGAGCCGCAACTGAACACAAACCAGAAAGACGAATCACTTTTTTTATGACGTTTTCAGACCACTGCTTTACAGAGCATTATGGTGAAAATGAAAGTTGGGTCTATCAAGATCCTCGCTCGAATGGTGAGCGTTATTTCTGTAAATTTAGATATGAACTGTCCAAGCATTTACCTGATTTAATTAAAAGTTTATTACAAACTAACGCCTATCTACTATTAACATTTAACAAGCATCGCGAGCAATTTTTCTATCTTGAAAATGAATATTATGGCGAGACTTACAGAGTGTTTTTTGAAATATCAGCGCCTAAGACTAACCATGCCGATCTACGGCTTGATGTGAAATCGGCTTATAGCGAGAACACTTGGGCTAGTCCAGTCGCGGGAAGTGAACGATATAGAATTTGGCGTGTAATTGATGCACGGCTAGATGGTATAACTCTGCCAACCAAAAGAAAGCGATAAAAAAAGCGACCTATTGGTCGCTTTTTCTATTTTAATGGAGGTGGAGGTCTTTGGTTATCGCGGCGCGGCCTGCGACCCGTTAAGGGTAGACGCTAACGTACTCTAATGAGTCCCACTAATCGCTAGTGACTCTAGTGTATGCAAATATGCTGGAGTAGTCAACTGCTCACCCGAATGCGAGATCTTAGCTCTTGGGGGGATACCTAGGGCCGTAATACTTACAACGATGAGGGTAACGTACTAAATCCATTTAAGCGAAGCCTGCACAGATTCAGGCACTGACATAGCAGTACAGTCTAGTAGAGTTTCAAGTGATATCGGCTTTAAAAATCTCTTGTCAGCCCATGAGTGTCCGCATTCAGATTCAGCCCACATTAATGCCTGGCTAAGTGAATGAAATTGACGCTTACCTGTGTATCCTAATCGACTATCAATCGTCACCCCTACAAAGCAACCTCTTAGTCTTGGGGGGATTTTTTCTATGAAGTTGACTAGCGGTGATTTAACTTTTGAACAACGCTTGCGTTCTACCATTGGTGCTAAAGGATTTTTAAAATTAAAACGTGACATTCTGCCCTCCTGATTATTGAGTTCAGGTTCTCACAAAACATAAATAGCGCAAATTTTGGATCTATTATCAATTTTAAAAGCATATACTAGACATTATTGACAGGTATGGTTTGAGGTGTAGACTAGACAAATATGACAGGTAAAGCGATTACTCTATTTCAAAAGTTAGCAAATGCTAAAGGTTGGAACTTCGAAGATATTGGAAAGCGATGGGGGCTTTCAGAGCGTCAAATGTCTCGTGTTGCCAAGGCTGCAAAGCAGCGAGATTTAGATGCGTTAAATGGGCTTCCAGATAAAATAAACCGGATGAATGATGACTAGGAATCAAGCATGTTAACTGAAAAAGATGAAGCTACATTGATTAATCAACCAAATGCGTTATTAGCCGATTATCATGCCAGAGTGATGATTCGTGATGCGTCAGACGCGATCTGCTCTTTCTATGAAGTTAATGCGAATAAAATCAATGGTGAAGTCGTTGTGGTTCGCTCTAAAGATGATGAATCTAAGGCTGCTAATGCAAGAAATACCTGCGATAAAGTGTTGTTTGTATTTAGTGATCAATATTGGTTAACAAGTTATTTTTCGGGCGTAAGCCAAAATATACCTTTATCTAAATCTCTTATTAAAAGAGCTTTGATGATGAACAAAGTGGCCTAGGTTTAATGGTTAGTTAACATTGCTAATTTGAGGGGGGGACCGTGGGATTATTTGATAGTGAAATCATTATTTTTGAAGGTAAAGAATACATTTTATCAAAAATTATGTTCAACAAAATTAATAAGTTAGCCGACTTGTTTTATCAGGACTTGGGTTACATTTCTCGTCATAAATTTAATTACTACGAATCACCACACCCGACTGAACGCGCAATGTTTAAGATGGCGTTAAGGGCGTTAGTGTTTACCAAGAAAATTAAACCTAGTGCTGATGCGAGCTAAGGGGCGTGATGAGTGCATTGCTCATCATAACCACTGAACTCGAAAGCAATAATCATGGAAAATTTAAAATGTTAGATGCTAATAGAATTGGAAATAATATTGTATGCCCTAATTGTGGTCATACATTTACGATTGTAAACCACGTTGTCCCTGCGCCGAAAGGTAGTGGTGGGTGTAAAGCATTTGCAACTTGCCCGATTTGTAATTATGAAAGTTGCGCTAATCGGGATTCATATAATAATGAACCAAATTCATCAAACTTGGATATGTCTAAATACTAAAAGGTATTGCTTTATTTACTGGCTCAGGTGGAGCTAAAGGCTGCGTAGTTTGCTTAAATAAATAGTTGGATACTGACATTCAGATATGTCAGCATTGCAGCGAATCCTCTTTCTACTCGTAAGCATGATGGAATACGTATGAAAATTGAAGTAGGTGTATATGGGCCAAATGGTCATTGTCATACCAAGAACATTACTTGGTATGCATTTTCTGCGGTAGTGGTCATTTTCTCAGCGTTAATATAGGGGTCCGCTTGGAAAACGGAAAATATCCTACGTTAAGGCCGTTTCTTAAGCAGACATGACAGGCAGCTCTGAGCGAAAAGCAGAAATTTCTCTCCGCATCATAGTACTCATGCGAAAGTATGCTTTGCTTGATAGAGCGGACATTAACGCCTGAAGTTGGACGGACTTTTAACCGCAAAATGGCATGTGTCTCAACCACAGTGTCCAGCATCCATTCGTCGAGTTGATTGTCACTCGGATCGTGCTTCTCAGTAAGGCAAGCTAACTTTTTACTACAACAATCATCTTCAAAGCGATCTGCTTCTATTGATTTCCGTAGATCACGCAATTAAGTTGGATTGACAATGTTAGGGGGCGCTAATTTGTCCTTGCTCTGTAGATTAAATATGACTATTCATATCGACATAAGCTCAATGCAACTTGAAAGTTTTGCTTTTTGAGCTTAGATTGATATTTTTAATAAGTTTCTAATTTACTGGTTGGCTCAACTTGTTTTAAAAACACGGCGCGCTGGTGCGACTGTTTCATAATGAGCGAGTCCTACAGGCAAATCAGTTGCTGGATTGTTTCTGAATTTGATTTTGGTTTTCCATCTAAATTATCGGCCCTACCCTTTTTATATCAATCGGAGCCTCCTGAGCATTAAATGAAGTCACTTATCTCTGTTCCCAAATTTTCATTACGCAGTTGGTTAATGTCATTATGGCTACCGTTAGGGTTATTATGGCTACCGTTAGGGTTATTAGTTATTGGCTACTTTGTGGCAACATCCATGGTAGATCAGCAACAACAAACCCAAGCAAAGCGAATTAGTGATGCGGTTACTGTCAGGTTAAATCTAATTGCAGAAGGGGTTCAGGAAAAGGTCACGCTGTATCAATATGGTTTGCGCGGCACCCGTGGTGCAGTAATGTCGGTATCCCCTGAGCATTTTGATTACAACGATATGCAGGTCTATACGCAAGTGCGAGACTATAAAAGGGAGTTTCCAGGGGCTCATGGTTTTGGTTTAATCATCAAAGTTGAACCAAACCAAACTGCGGCATTTCTAGACCGGATGGCTGCCGAGCGACCAAGCTACAACTTCCAAATCAGGCAGCTTACGCCACACCAAGATAGCCTTTTTGTGATCACCTATATTGAACCTGAGCAAAACAACCGAGAGGCCGTGGGGGTTGATATTGGTTCCGAAGCAATGCGCCGCAAGGCAGCATTAGATGCGGCGTTCAATAACGATGTGAGGTTAACAGCGCCCATTACCTTAGTACAAGCAAATGAGCGAGCTCAACAGGGTTTTTTAATGTTAATGCCGGTATATAAAACAACAACCGTGCCACAAGATAGTCGGCAACGGCTTGAACATTTATTTGGCTGGAGTTACGCCCCAATCCTGATTAACTACGTCCTTAATTCAGTTGCTGGTCTGGAAAACGATGTCTTTCTGCAAATCAGTGACATTACCGAACAAACGCCAATCGAGTTCTTCAGCCAAGAAGTGAAAGACACTTACGACGCTGCTCTACAACATAAATTAAATCTCTCTGTATTTGGCCGCCAATGGCAGCTGTCGCTTACGCCAACCAATCGCTTTATTAATGAACTGCAACTGCGCTCTGGCACCAGCTTATTTTTTGAAGTAATGGCAGTCAGTACCATCCTGGCCTTTGGCGTGTATCTACTGCAACTTATGTTAATGCGCAGAAGTCAGTTAATCCGTCATAAGCAGGAGCTGGCAAGTATTGCAGAGCAAACTTTACTAAAAGCGAATGCTGAGCTTGAACAGCAGGTCGCACTGCGAACGGCGGAGATTTCACGTGTTAATATCTTGCAGCGCAGTATTCTTAGCAGCGCGGGCTACGCAATTATCGCTACCGATGAAGAAGGCATTATTACGGCCTTTAATCCAGCAGCAGAAAAACTCTTAGGCTATCGCGCAGAGGAGGTCCTTTTCCAACAAACCCCGTCTATTTTTCATCTGCCCGCAGAAGTGGAGCACCATGCCGCTAAGCTGACCACTGAGCTCGGTAGCAACATCGCGGTCGGTTTTGAAACCCTTGTAGCGAAAGCGCGTCTGGGGCAAACGGATAATGTGCGCTGGACCTACCTGACAAAAACCGGTGAACAGGTGCAAGTAAAACTAAATCGCAGTGCACTAAAAGATGAGCAAGGTCAGCTAGCAGGCTTTCTTGGTATCGCGTTTGATTTAACTAAACAACTTAAATACGAAGCGGAACTGGCACAAGCAAAAGAACAAGCTGAGTCTGCTAATAAAGCAAAATCTGAGTTTTTGGCAAATATGAGCCACGAGATCCGCACGCCGATGAATGGAGTTCTGGGATTATTACAATTGGTAGCCAACAGCACGCTGGATCAACGCCAGGCCGACTATATAGAAAAAGCCTATAGTGCAGCTAAGTCTTTGCTTACCTTGTTAAATGATATTCTGGATTTCTCAAAAATTGAAGCCGGTAAGTTGGAGCTAGACCCGCATCCATTTAGTTTGACGGATTTGCTGCAGGATATCGGCCTTGTTTTTTCATCTAGTGCAGAGCAAAAAGGATTGGAAGTGCTATACGATGTCACAGCGGATGTGCCTGAGCATTTGTTAGGTGATAGTTTCCGTATTAAACAAGTCCTGATAAATCTGGTCGGCAATGCCATAAAATTTACTGATAAGGGTGAAATACTCATCTCAATTAGGTCTCAATCACTGCCAGAGGGCGAGATTAACTTGTCTTTCAGTATTAAAGATACTGGGATCGGTATCACGCTGGAGCAACAGAACGCTCTTTTTTCCGGTTTTCAACAAGCAGATTCTTCAATAAGTCGTCGCTATGGCGGGACAGGTTTAGGTTTAGCCATCAGTAAGCGCTTGGTGAATTTGATGGGTGGTGAAATCGGCGTAGAGAGTGAATTTGGTTGTGGAAGTACCTTTAGCTTTAACGTCGTCGTACGCAATGCGGAGAAGAGGGCGATCCAAAACTCTCAAACGTTTACTCGTAGTAATGAAAAGTTGAGCGTGTTGATTGTCGATGACAACGACAGTGCGCGAATAATTTTACAAGGTATTGCGGTCTCGTTGGGATGGCAGGCAAAGATTGCGTCCGATGCGCAAGAGGCGTCACTATTAGTCAAGCAAGCCCACCGCGATAGTACTCGCTATGATGTCGTTTTCGTAGACTGGCGTATGCCGGGTAAAGATGGCCTAACCTTCGCTCGCGAGCTACGGGAATTGCATAGTAGCGTGGTTTCACTGATTGTAATGATTACCGCTCATGGAAAAGAACTGCTCGATGAGCAAAATAACGATTATGAGCGCTATCTGGATGGATTTTTAATTAAACCTGTTACAAAAAATATGATGTTACAGGCAGTAAAGAGTGTTGTTTTTGGCGATCTCGACCTGTCGCTCCCGACCTCCCCCCTCCCGCACGAGCTGCCATTGCAGGGAATATCCTTACTGCTGGTAGAAGATAATTTGACGAACCAGCTGGTTGCCAGTGAGTTACTGCAGCAACTAGGGGCGACCATCAAAATTGCTAGCAGCGGTGAGGAAGCGTTAGAGATGCTGGAAAGTACGGCAGAGCACTTTGATATGGTACTGATGGACATACAAATGCCGGGAATGGATGGCTATCAAACCACTCGTGAGATTAGAAAGCTACCTAGACATCAGTTGCTGCCGATTATTGCTATTACAGCGCACGCCATGTCTGATGATATAGCCGCTTGCCTGGCAGCAGGTATGCAAGACCACATCGCAAAACCTTTTGATCTTAACGAGTTGACGACCAAAATTCTCAGCCATCATAAAGCAGAAAAAGCACCTCACGTCAAACAAGTTAATAAATCAAACCTGAATTTTGATCAGGCAGCGTTAGCGTTCTGCCAGCAGCATCATATTGAACTCGAAGCTGCTGTTCAGCGCCTTGGTTATTCCCTGACGATTTATGTCAATGTATTAAAGCAATTTGAGCAGGACCTTAGGCAAGCATTACAACAACTAGAGGATAAAACACTTACCCGTCGTAATGCACGATTGTTGTTTCATAGTTTAAAAGGTGCTGCAGGCACACTTGGCTTTAGCAATCTGGCAAAGCTTACTGCCCGCTTGGAAGATGAGCTGCGTGAGCACAGTGATGACGGTTATCAGGTAGATAACAACGTTCTGGATATACTGAAGTTAACTCTTAACACCGCTACAGACTTGGTGAAATTATTACAAGTGGAACAGCAAATAGCTACCGCACAAGCCCCTGTTAGCCGGACGGAACAGGCAGCTCAGTTAATGACGCTAAAGCAACATCTCAATCTTGCCAACATGGCAGCGTTGCCACTTTATCAGCAATTGGCACCGTCACTGCAGGCTCAAACACCTGAACTAAATAAAGAGCTTGAAGAGGCTCTAGTCAACTTGACTTTTGAGCAAGCAGTCGTGATAGTTGATAAAATGTTAAGTCAATTCAAAGAGTAGTTTATATGTCAGTTGACACTATACCAAATGTAGCTATCAGCCAATTCCCTGCAACCATTTTAGTTGTCGATGATCAACCTATTAATATTCAGATTGTCTTTCAGGTTTTAGGCAACGAGTACAATATTCTGATGGCCACAAGCGGCAAACAGGCAATAAAAGTTTGCCACGACAGTCGGCCTGATCTCATTTTGTTAGATGTAGTAATGCCTGAGCAGGATGGATTAGAAACATGCAGGCAATTAAAAGCCGATAAACAACTGGCAGATATCCCGGTCATATTCGTCACAGGCTTGCAGCATGAAACGGATGAAGATGCCTGCTGGGATGCAGGTGGCGTCGATTTTATTCAAAAGCCATTTAATACAAATACATTACGTAACCGGGTAAAGGCTCACTTAGCCCTGAAAAGACAAGCTGACTTACTGCGTTCTCTCGCTTATCTGGATGGGTTAACCGGTATTTATAACCGCCGCTATTTTGATAACGTTTTATCAATCCAACTTGCCCAACATAGACGTAAACTGAGTCCTCTTGCAGTATTGATGATTGATATCGACTACTTTAAGAAATATAACGATACGTTTGGCCACTTAGCAGGAGATGATGCTTTACGTAAAGTGGCCAGTGCCCTAAAGCATAACGGGCGACAGGCTGACACGGTCGCCCGCTATGGAGGTGAAGAATTTGTAGTGTTGCTAGCCGATACCGATATAAATGGCGCAGTAACCGTGGCAAAAAAGATGCTGCATCATGTATTGGAATTAGATATCGCACACCCCCAAACTCCCGCCACCAAACTGAGCATCAGTGTTGGCATTGCCGTCGCCGATGAAGCGAAAGGCTACGATAGTAATATTATAGAACTGGCAGACCAGCAGCTGTATTTAAGTAAACAACGTGGTCGTAATACCTATTCGGTTGTACTAGCGTGAGGTCTGGCAAACCTATTACCAAAAAATTACTATCTATGAGTGATTAATTTTAAACTCTGTTGTTACCATGATTTTTACAGCATAATATTGAAACCGGCCAAGATAATTTACACAGAATACTGGGACCATAACCCGCTGCGCTGCTCATCGCCCTTACACTAACGTTCTGCTAACGACTAATAGCGGACTTTAATACCTGCACATTGTAATATCCGCTTCTGGCACTGAGCAGACTGTCAACGCTGGAATCTTGGGTCTGGGATTATTGCTTACCTGCCTTTACCCGAAGAATTGTTTGCCGGGTGGTATTAAACTCCCGGGCAATGGCGCTGATACTGACCCCGGTGTTAATGCGTTCAATCACAGAAAGTTGCTGTTCTTCATTCAGTGTGGAAGGACGGCCAAACCGCTTTCCTGCCGCTTTTGCCCTCGCAATACCTGAATGTGTGCGCTCAAGCAACAGATCCCGCTCAAATTCCGCCACCGCTGAAATAACCTGCATAGTCATTCTCCCGGCAGCACTTGTCAGATCAACACCTCCGAGCGCAAGGCAGTGAACTCGAATATCTGACGCAGCCAGTTGCTCAACTGTTTTTCTTATATCCATGGCATTACGCCCAAGACGGTCCAGCTTGGTGACAATCAGCACGTCGCCATTTTCCATGCGATCAAGCAGTCGGGTGAAGCCTGGTCGTTCACCGGCGGCAACCGAACCGCTGATATGTTCTTCAATCAGTCGCTGGGGCCGGACGGTAAAACCGGCAGCCTCGATTTCTCTGCTCTGATTTTCGGTGGTCTGATCCAGGGTAGAGACCCGGCAGTAAGCAAAAACACGTGACATAGTGATATTTTATGTACGAAATGGATGTACGAATCATAACGCATGTACGAAATGAATTTCACTTACTTTCGGACAGATTTGCAGAGTAGTGTACGAAACCGACCGGTTTCGGTCACTGATAACCAATAACATATGGAAACTATACGCGAGGAAAGCATTTATGCCACGGCGACAGATACTGAGCAGTGAAGAGCAGGAGCGCTTGCTGGTTATTCCAGATGATGAAATTATTCTGACCCGAATGTGTTTTCTGAATGAACATGATATTGCACTCATTAATAAACACCGACGGCCAGCAAATCGCCTGGGCTTTGCTGTATTACTCTGTTATCTGCGCGGACCTGGATTTATTCCGGACAAAAGTAATATCCCTCACAGTGGCGTCATATCCAGAATCGCTTCCCGGCTGAAGCTTCAGCCTGGTCTATGGCCGGAATATGCCTCAAGAGAGCAAACTCGCTGGGAACATCTGACTGAACTTTATCGCTACCTGAAATTATCCCCGTTCAGTCGGTCACTGCAAAAAGACTGTATCCGGCATCTTCACCCCTATGCCATGCGTACTGACAAAGGATTTATGCTGGCGGAAGAAATGCTCAGCTGGCTACATAACAATAATGTTATTTTCCCTTTTGTTGATGTGATAGAACGGACGCTTGCCGAAGTCGTCACGCTCGCTGACAGAGCCGTGTTTTCGGCACTTACTGCGCAACTGGAAAAGCAGCATGAATCAGCACTCGACAGCCTGCTCATATCAGAGGGTGAACAACCTTCCCGTCTGGCATGGCTACTTCAGCCTCCCGGTAAAATAAACGGTAAAAACGTGCTGCAACATATCGACCGGCTTAATTCCATCGCTGCGCTGGAATTGCCTGATGGTATTGCGCTTTCCGTTCACCAGAACAGGTTACTTAAACTGGCGCGTGAGGGCCGGAAAATGAGCAGCAGAGATTTAGCAAAATTCACCAATGTCAGACGTTACGCTACGCTGGTTTGTGTCATTCAGGAAGCGCGGGCCACACTGACTGATGAGGTTATCGAACTGCACGAACGTATTCTGGGCAGTCTGTTCAGCAGGGCAAAACGCACTCAGGCCGAGCGGCTCCAGCAAACGGGAAAGCTGATTCAGAGTAAACTGAAGCAATACGTTACCGTCGGGCAGGCCTTACTTAACGCCAGAGAGTCTGGGGAAGATCCCTGGGCCGCAATAGAAGACGTGCTTCCCTGGCAGGAATTCATCAACAGCGTGGAAGAGACGCGGTTCCTGTCACGTAAGGACAACTTCGATCCGTTGCATCTGATCACAGAAAAATACAGTACGCTGCGTAAATACGCGCCCCGGATGCTGTCAGCGTTGCAGTTCAGGGCTGCTCCCGCTGCAATGCAGCTCGGTGACGCGCTGGATACCGTCAAAGAGATGTATCGAAAGCAACTCCGAAAAGTACCACCTTCCGCACCAATCGGTTTCATCCCGGAAAGCTGGAGAAAAGTTGTGATTACCCCCACCGGCATTGACCGAAAATATTACGAATTTTTCGTGCTGAATGAGCTGAAGGGAGCATTACGTTCTGGCGATATCTGGGTAAAGGGATCACGCCGTTACAGGAATTTCGATGATTATCTGATCCCGTCCGGCGATTTTGAAAAATCACTCAAGGATAACCAGTTACCCCTTGCTGTTCCGGGCGATTGCCATGAATACATTGAGAGCCGTTTGACGCTTCTGGCATCGCGCCTGGAGGAAGTTAATGCAATGGCGCTGGCCGGTGATTTACCCGATGTTGATATATCGGATAAAGGCGTGAAAATTACCCCGCTGGATAATAGTGTTCCTTCAACAGCATCCCCTTTTGGCGATCTGGTTTACGGCATGCTACCTCATCCTAAAATTACTGAAATGCTGGATGAAGTGGACGGCTGGACTGGTTTTACCCGCCATTTCACCCATCTCAAGAACAATCACATCAGACCTAAAGACAGAAAGTTGTTACTGACCACCATTCTTGCCGATGGGATCAACCTTGGGCTGACAAAAATGGCCGAATCCTGTCCGGGAACGACAAAATCGTCACTCGAGGGCATTCAGGCCTGGTACATCAGGGATGAAACCTATTCAGCCGCGCTGGCCGAGTTGGTTAATGCGCAGAAAAAGCGGCCTCTGGCAGCATTCTGGGGCGATGGAACAACGTCATCGTCTGACGGACAGAACTTTCGGGTGGGGAGTCACGGGCGTTATGCGGGTCAGGTCAATCTGAAATACGGTCAGGAGCCAGGCGTGCAAATTTATACACATATTTCGGACCAGTACAGCCCGTTTTACACCAAAGTCATCAGCCGTGTTCGGGATTCAACACACGTACTTGATGGTCTGCTGTATCACGAAACCGATCTGGAAATTACAGAGCATTATACTGACACCGCAGGTTTCACTGAGCATGTTTTCGCGCTAATGCATCTGCTCGGATTCGCTTTTGCGCCAAGGATCCGGGATCTTCATGACAAGCGGCTGTTTATTCATGGGAAAGCTGAGTTGTATCCGGGGCTTCAGTCAATCATCTCCTCAACCAGCCTGAATCTGAAGGAAATTGAAACCCACTGGCATGAGGTACTGCGTCTGGCAAGTTCTATAAAGCAGGGAACGGTAACAGCATCACTGATGATGAAAAAGCTGGCCAGCTATCCTAAACAGAATGGTCTGGCAAAGGCTCTGAGGGAGGTTGGCCGCATAGAAAGGTCATTGTTTATGTTGGACTGGTTCCGGGATCCTTCGCTGCGTCGACGAGTACAGGCTGGGTTGAATAAAGGTGAGGCCCGTAATGCCCTTGCGCGAGCAGTCTTTATGCACCGGCTGGGGGAAATCAGAGATCGGGGACTGGAAAACCAGAGTTACCGGGCAAGTGGGTTGACATTGCTGACTGCGGCGATCTCGCTGTGGAATACGGTCTATATAGAAAGAGCGGTAGATTCATTGAGACGGAAAGGGATCGCGATTAATGAGCAACTGATTACCCATCTGTCACCGCTGGGATGGGAACATATCAACCTGAGCGGGGATTACGTCTGGAGAACAAACCTCAAACTGGGACAGGGTAAATACCGCGCATTACGCTCAGTGAATAGTAGTCTGTACAAAAAACAGGCTTAGCGTAGGATATTTTCCGTTTTCCAAGCGGACCCCATATATGGGGCAATTTTTTATTGGTCTGCCTTAAAAGTTGAACATACCGTTCTAGATTCAATTTTCTTGGATAAACCAATTTCTTTAGATGCTCAACATCTTGCCCCGTGTTACATAGCAAAAGGCGCTTTTATCCAAGATACATCAGAATCAGGTTTCTACGCCGTAAGTAATAACAAGCCTGCTACTATTTCTGAGGGAAAATTTTGTGAGCAAGAGATAATGATCGCAAATATTAGTCTTGATGAGATTAGAACGTTAATTGAAAAAGATATTAAGCAATATGAAATAAAACAGAACGAAAAACAGAAATTAAAAATGGCTATATCGTTTACTAAATCATTAACCTCTGTAGATAGTGAATGATTTAGTAAGAAAAGGCTGCGATGGCAGCCTTTTCTTTAGTTAAATGTTTCAACAAAAAAATACCCGCTTACGGTGCCGATCATGAGTTGTCGCCCCAAATTTACGGCCAGAGCGCATAAGATCCGTTAAGTTTCCTCGAACACACTAGCCCTTACTAACTAATCTCCATTTTACTGTAAAATCCAGCACCATAAAAGCTCATCTTGTGTTGGTCTTTGTGCCCCATTCCATGTTTTGGCTCGTTAGCTCAATCGAACACTGACTAGCGAGTTACCCTACAAAATCTCATCTATTTGCCTAATGTTTGGCTCTGCCGTAAAGCGGCTAACAATGTATGGGTATACAGTCGTATTTAAATTTAGATGCTTTTGAGTTTTTTAAACTCATTAGTTTGCGCTTTTCCTGCCTAAATTAAATAAAACAATTTAAAATCAAGTTGATACACTTCCATCGAGTTAGTTAATAGGTTTTGGAAACGCGCATGCGCGTTTTTCAGGTTGGTAAATTTGATGAAAATCTGATAAGTTCTTTGCAATACAACTAGTTAACTATGCGGATTTTAACTGGTCTAATGAGGTATACCCGCATGTGCACTAAAAATCGTTAGCGCCTTTTGCGTACAGTAACAAATACGGAAATATTTAATGAAAATAGAAGTCGCACTAAATAAGTCTGCCTCAACAAAAGAGAGAGGTGACCTTCTTGAATCGCTAACAGAAAAGCTCTTAAAAGCGCAGTCGTATGAAGTTATCAAGGAGATCAGATTTACTGCTGTAGAGTTAGATTTGTTATGTCGTCACAAGTACAGTGGCAAAGAAATATATGTAGAGTGCAAGGCATATAGGGATAAAAATATTGATGCAAACATTCTCAAGAACCTAGCTGGCACACTTTTCTTAAAGGACTATTCAGAAGCATGGCTTATTGGTACTGGCAACTATGGAAAAGAAGCAAAAGGTTTTGTTAAAGAATGGAAAGAGAAACCTAGAGAACAAGCAACTAAGTTAAGTTTTTATGATCCTGAAAAAGTTATTGAATCGCTTGTTAGTGCGGGCGTAATAAAGAATCGTCCAGAGGATAAAGCGGCAGAATATGCTGGTAGTGAAAATCTGATTGGAGAGTGGATTTTATTAGTCACAAACTATGGAATGTTTTGGGCTGCTGCAACATTATCAGGCGGTATACCTTCCGGAGTCATTTGTTATTACGCAAATAACAACGAATTGCTCACCGACCTGAAACTTCTGGAAAATCTTTCTGCAACTGATACCAGTTTAAATAAGCTAGACTTTTCTCTGATTAAAAGCCAAGCCGCTAGAGCTACTGAAATAGACACAACTAGAGTAGTAGATGTTGTTCAGGTACAAACAGGTGAGGCATGGACTGATTATCGTCCCGCTAGACCTGAGGACTTTGTTGGTAGAACGAAAGATATAAATTACATATTTGATTTTTTAAAAAAGATTAAGGAAAGGAAAACCAACACTAGAATATTTGCCATAACAGGTAATTCTGGGATGGGTAAAAGTTCATTTATAGCCAAGCTTAAAAATAAGGCTGAAAACTATCAGAACAAGAACAAATATTTTGTTTTTCCCGTTGATGTTCGTGCAGCTATAGGTCCTGAATATATTTATTCCTCATTGTTGAATGCATTAAAAAGCGCGCAACACTCTGGTTTTGGTAATAAAAATATTAATCTAATTCTGTCTGATGTTGGCAGTCCACTTAATTCTGAAACTATTAAGGCCTTTTTAGAGTCATTAGAACCAAAAAACCAGATTATAATTTTGGTTTTTGATCAATTTGAAGAACTATATTCAAAACCTGAGTTGTTTGAGGTATTTGAAAAGGCAACGGCCTTACTACTAAATGCAGCTTCAATAAAGCTAAATTTTTGCTTAGGATTTGCTTGGAAAACAGATAGTACAACTCATAGTGAACATCCAGCATACTTCTTTTGGCATCAACTTTCAGATTATCGTGTTACTAGGAAGTTGGTGCCTTTTTCTGATGGTGAATCTGGCGCCGCGATAAGTATATTTGAGAGAGAGATTGAGCAAAAGTTACACACTGATCTCAGGCATAACCTAATTGCTAGTAGTCAGGGATATCCATGGCTCTTAAAAAAATTGTGTATACACCTTTATGAAAAAATTGAAAATGGTGTTCAACAAAATGACTTGTTAGAGAATAAACTAGATATTGCAAGTTTATTTAAAGAAGATAGGGATGAGCTTGAGCCGGGCGAGGCTGCTTGTTTAAAGCTAATAGCACAGCGAGCACCTGTTGACTGGTTTGAAATAATAGAAACATCTGGCCCTGATACTTTAAAATCACTTATCAACAAACGAATGGTTATCAGAAGTGGTGACAGGCTTAATATATACTGGGATATTTTTAGAGAGTACATTTTAACTGGCAATGTTCCAGTTATACCTTTGAGGTATCTTCCGTCTACTGATTTCCCCTCTTTATATAAAGTAGTAAAACATCTAGGCCACGACAATAAACTTTCTGTTCAAGATTTAGTAAATAAGGCTAAGTTTTCTGAAGGAACTATTCAAAATATTGGTTCAGATATGATTATGTTTGGCGTTGCAAATAGAGAAGCAGGTCTTTATTGGCTTAGTGATGATATCTTAGATGGTAATGAAACGGGTATTTTAAATGCTATACGAGAAAAATTTAAAAAGCATGCCTTTACTCATGCTTTTAAAGAAAAATCGTCTCATTCTTCTGTGACAGTTGGCGTTCTAGTTGACACCTTGAAGCAATTATTCCCTGATAATAAATATGCCGAAACTACATGGCACAGCTATACAGTTAGGCTTTGTCGCTGGTTAGAGTTATGTGGTTTTATTGAAGTTTCGGGTAATGGGTGGATATACCGAGATCAGGGGCATGTCATTACTGAAAGGGTAAAGTCTGAACGGAGGCGTAGAAAAAGTAACATCTTTACTGCGCCAGCATCACCGGCCTTAGCATTAGAAACATTAAATTGGCTTAAAGAAATGGGAAATGTTCCTAAGGATGGAGATAAGCCGAAAGGCTATCGAAACGCACTTACCGTTTTAAAGCGATTTGAACTTGTTATTATTGATAATAATAATTATACATTAAATATTGATAGACTTAATAAGTTTTCTAATTTTAGTGAAGCCATTTGGATAAGTGCAAATTCTGAAAGTATTCTTCTGGAAGTTGTAAAGTTTATCGAATTAAATAACGATATTTCCGGAAAAGATATTGGAAATGGCTTAGCTGCTAAATATGACCTTTCTTGGACTGATGCCTCTAGGATAAGGAATGGTGGTTCAATTAGGCAGTGGGCCTATTGGCTGCACGAAGGAAAAGCTATTTCTGAGATACCTAAATGTCCCGGTCGAACTTGATATCCCTAACAAAAAACCAGCAAAGGACCTAAAACCATAGATTTTTTAATCCGAATCTCCCCTATTCGAGCTACAACGGCGACTGATTTACTGGCAAAAGGAAGGCGTGGTTAGGTCAGCAGGGCCAAACAAGCGGGAGTAGATTTAGTAAGAAAAGGCTGCGATTGCAGCCTTTTTTTAGTTAAATGTTACTTTTTACTTCTAACAATTCAAACAAGAAATTGGCTTTGCCTTTTTCTCCATTGACTGCTGGATAGACCGAGAATTTAATAACCCCCGAAGTTGCTATCGGGCTAATTGTGACTGTATCCCCGGCATTCACTACGGTCCCGAGTACGTTCACACTAATGGCTGCATCACTACGGAGGGTAAACAACGCCGCTTGTACTCCTTCGGCTAATTGACCTTCTACTGTGCGTAAGTCATTAACAACAATTTCCGCAACTGGCTTATTGCTATCATTTGAAATATTTTTTGCCACAGCTAAAGTTGTCATTGAACCAGCATTAACAAGATTTGGTGGCTGATATGTAAAACTCTTACTCGCCACCCCTTTGTTGCCAAAAACGTCAGTCACCGTTGCTGTCAGTTTATAAATTTCATTAGCCTCTAAGGACGGGAACAGGCGCGGATACTGTAGGTTATATTTATGATTACCCTGATTAACGGTCGCTAAATAGACGGTATCATTAGATGCACCACCCGATATGACCACGCTATCAATGGTATAATCTGAGTCATCCTTAATGCCAAGCACAAGATTATCTAACCCTACGATTTGCGAAAAATCCTGACTTCCATCATTAGTAATGGTAACAAGTGGTGCAGACTTTTCGATATTGAAATCCATTAGTGGCGCTATAGTAGTCGCGCCATGATTTTCAACAATTTTTAGCTCCAAAGCATGATTACCTACTGCGATGGAATTAAGGTCGTATGTAAACTCCCAGTTGGTTAGGTTTCGGACCGTTTTTATCGCTGTTAGCGTATTACCGCCATATTGAATCACCGCCGACTTAATGTTTAGTCGTTCAAACCAACTACCTCCTGCTGGTTGAGTTACAAATGCTGTAAGCACATTCGTTACTGCATTAAATTCAAAGTTATTCAGGATGGGATAATATAGGTCGTTATATGTTGGCTCCCCATAAGTAATGTTAGCGTATAAGGTCCCTGTAGGTAGTCCCGTAGATGTTAAAGTTATAGGATCATGCAAATAGCCAGCCCCCCCAGTTATCATGTCCCATTTAAGACCATCGAAAACACAAGTTGTCTCACCGGCGGGGAAATTACAGACGTAACCACGTAGGGTTGCTGTTTGGGCGTATTCCCTTGGTTGTACTACAAGCTGGAAATTTGTCATTGTCGCAGGCAATATCGTGTTTTGGTGATAGATAGAGCCTCCATAATTATACTGTTGACCATTCAATATATAGGTCATTGAGCTAACTACTGGGGACTCAGGCGCGACAGGATCAAGGGTTAAATTGTATTGAATCGTTCCAGCGATCCATCGGCCAAAATCCACCCATTTTATTTGATTAGCGCCTGTATAGTTATAAGGGGCTGTCATATCAAAATAGCCATATTTACTATCTGTAGTAACGCTAACAGTCCCAACGCTGTTTTGAATAGCAAGCCCTGCAAGCACGCCAGCGTCTCGAACATTATCAATCGGCACTTGATACAAAATACGAATAGGGTTTGTTTTAACTGCCATACCTGCTTTGTAGGGCACAAACCCCACAAACGAAGGTGAAATACTTTGATCGGCGGTAGCATCTGGGTCAAATACAGCAATAGGAGCACTTGGAGCGCCACTATAATTGTCGAGGTAAAACGGCTTTATACTGCTGTAAGATATATTTCCTGCGGCATCGGACAATTCTGCTTGTAATGTATATTGTTGAGTAGCGTTATTGGCAGGGATGTTGCCGCTAATGCTAGAACCTGAATTGATTGATACTTGGTTAGTCACGGAATTTATGATCATATTACTGTTCACTATGACCACGCCAGTGTCTGCATTTTTAACAACAGCCCTTGCCGTTACTACTTCATCCACATCGAGCAGATAAAGCAACGAATTTTCTGGTTGCGTTGCTAAAAACCATACCGGTTCGCTGCCTGTTACCGAACCATACACGCCTTTACTCGCGCCGTACCACTCGCCAAAAGTTGGACCTACAGTGTCAATCGTCAATGGTTGGCTATATGTATCAATTATTTTCCCTAAGCTATTAATCGTTTCGACTTTTAAATTATAAGTGCCATCAGTGATCTTCGGCAATACAAGGATTTTACCGTAAAAGTCACGACCGCTAAAATTGAGCCGGTCTGACACTCGCACGAAATCTGTTGTTTGGGAATGCACAGAAACACCACTTCCGTTAAGCACTGACACAGATAATTTATTATCGAGCCCGGCAGAAAGATAAATGTTGGACTCATTGATGGGGTTGATAAGAGGGGTCGAAACAGATTTTTCTTTAGATGCTGTATCTAAGAATGAATAGCCCTCTATCGCGGCCATTACATTAAACGAACTGGTGTAGCCCAAGCCGAGCAATAAAGCACGTTTGATAAATGATAATTGAGACATGCGTTATCCTTAGTTATTTGACGTTATTTGAGGGATGTCGATCATAAAGCTCGCCGTCCCTTTGATGCCTGCTGACGCGGAGTAAACCGGAATCATCACCTCACCATGAATATCTGGTGTAATGATGACTTCTTTCGTTTCACCCGGCATAAGAGTTGTTTGTAAGAGGTTAACCGCAATGCCCGCATCGCTTCGTAGCGTGATGAACGCTTGTTGCGGCCCGGCTGCAAGCTGCCCTTGAGAAGTGCGCAATACGCCCGTGCTGATGAATGAAATTGGCTTACCATCTGAGCTTTGTAATTGCTTATTCACGGCTAATGTATTGAGATTGCCAACTCGCAATAAATTGGGAGGTAAGTACAAAAAAGAGGACTTGATTGTAGAGGCATTACCCGCTGAATCAGCGGCTTTAACGGTGATAGTGTAAGTCTCATTCGCTTCGAGGCTTGGGAACAGCCTTGGGTAGTTCAGGTCGTACAGCCCCCCACCTAACTCGTTAGTCGAAACAAAGACAGTATCATTGGCTGCACCACCAGACAGAACAACGGTAATAATCGTTGCAGGGCTATCGTCAGTCATCTTAATTCGTAAACTTTCGAGGCCGTTGATCTCGCTTCCATTAATAATTGGTGCGCCAGTGGGGGACTGCAATTTAAGCACTGGTGGAGTTGTGTCATTGAGGTAGTTTGGCACTACCGTTTTCTCTGTACGATTACCGTAAGAATCCTGAGCATAAAATGAGATATTTTGCATACCGCTGGGAAGTTTATTAAGTTTAAAAACTGCTCGATGCTTGCCCGTATCAGTTGTTACCCAAGATTCAGGCTCTAACTCAACACCGAAGCTAGATTTCAATCGAAACACGTTTGTGAACCACATGCCTTTACGCCAATCGCTAGTTGTATTCGTGTCATACACACTGGCAATTACGGTATCCCCCGTAACCTCAATAGATTCGATAGTTGGCGGGATAAAATCCCAATAAGTATACCAATAGGTGAAATGAGCGCTAAATCGACCATCGACCACACCGTTGACGCTAGATTTAACTTCATAAGTATAAGGCGCATACCCAACCCCTGAGCTAAACACATGTGAAATTGACAAGTCACAAAATGTTTGACCAATAGGTATCACGCAAGAGCCAAAACTATGCAATATCGCAAGCTGTTCATATTTCATTGCTTCACTATGCAACCGTATCCGAACAATAGTAGTCCGTGACGCTACACTGATAGAACTACCACCAGTGCTACCATCCTCGGCAAACCACTCCACAGTTTGAGCTTGTTTAATTGGATTGCGATCTACACCATCCGCAAGTGTCACATTAAAACCACTGAAATATGAAACGGTGTAATATCCGCTAGGTGTCTGAGAAACCCAATAACCCTCTGCCATCGGATAAGTTAGCGTGTGATCCAAATAAACATAATCACCTTCTCGATAGTGGTAAGAAAGCCAACCCCAATCTCCATTGGCCGTTTTTGTTTCACGGAAAAGCATGCGGTAACGCACTTTTATAGGATTGTTTCCAACCAACATGCCAGGATTGTAAGGCATCCACGTAGATGTCGTTGGATTCCAGATATCACTCAATACGGGGCTGGTATACCCGCCTTTATCAATAAAAGATCGAGCAGTTACATCGGTATAATTTCCGGCCGCGTCATATACTCGAAAACCGGCTCGATACCAATTTCGCTGTTCAGGAAAAAGTGATGCTGGCAGTGAAGAAGTAAACACTGACGAGTCTAAAATATTCGCTTGGGCTGCTAATGAACTAATATCTATCCCGGTAGAGTCAGATTTAACAATGTACTTAGCTGACGCCAATCCCGAGCCGCCATCTGTTATATTTGAGAGCTTGAGAGAACCAAAATTTGCAGGGGAATAGGAGTAAACAGAACCACCATACGCTGTCATCGAATAACTTATATTTGAGGCGTCAGCATTAGGTCCAACGGTGTCTATCACAATAGACATCGACCAGCCACCTACGATAGTGCCATCTGCCGATAAGAGTTCTGACTTTAGCGTGTAACTGCCATCCAGTGACGGGGCTTTAATGCTGATAGTCTTACCGTAGAAATCTTTACCAAAACTACTAATTCTGTCTGATACGCCGATAATACCTGTAGTGACCTCATTAATCTTTACTCCATTAGAGAGCCAATAGAGCCTGATCTTTCTATCCAAACCCGCCGAAATAAAAACATTCATTGGCTGTGATAACTTGGGGTTTAATGCAGAGCCATTAGCCGCTGTTATTAATGATTGCTCTTGCATTGCTGAGGCAAAGGCAAACCCTTCAATCTCTGCGTATGCTATGTTAGGCACTAACAGTAATACCCCAGTGACCAATGGTAGTTTTGACTTAATCACTTTCATGTAAACCCCTATGTTAATTTAGAGGAATCCTAACACAAATCCATTAACTTGCGTTATATGAAAACCCAAGTAAGATATCGCTAATGCAGTACAATAATAGAGGTGAATTGATGAGAAAAATCGGAGTGTTACGATTGGCGCTGATAATGATCTCGGGGGGCGTGGCGTTTAACTGTGTATCTAATGACACCCCCGCAGCGAGGGCTTCTAACCAAAATATCACCGACAGTTTTACAATGGGGTACTACGAGAATATCTTGAAAAGCGGAAAAGTATCAGATGTTTCTGTTTCATCTTGGGAACAAAAAACGCACGAAATAACGAAAGGTAAAGCGACAGAATCAATGGATATATGGAAAGTAGAAACTGTCATAATCACAAAATCAAAAGAGTAATACAATTGCTAGCAGATGAACTCTTGAATCAGATAAGTTAGCTTAGAGTTGACCTGCTGAGCCAGTTTTAACGAGTTGGTGTATAATATTTTTTTATCATCCAATACAATAAGATAACCAGACTGTATAGTCTTCACCTCTGTTTTCAACGTATTTAAATCATAGATTCGACTCCTCAGTTTCACCCCAAAAAAACTCAAGCAGACCAGACAAGCCGAAGGATCTTTGTAAGACACGAACACACATTTACGCAAACCGACCAATATAGCGGCCACAACGCCCACCACATACATACCAATCCACGGCGTTAGCCCATGAAAATAATTTGAGTACAGTGAAAAAAATGAAAACACGGCCACTGCGACTAATGACCAAAAAACCCAATTAGGATAAGGGGTGAAAGAAGTACCAAACCAGACAACAACAGATTTGTTATTAGGGTAGGTTTTTATTACGTTAATCATTACGCCACTCCACTTTTTAAAACTACGGTTGGCGTGTATTATACCGGCCACTTCAACACTCACCTATAACGATCTTTGGTATGAAAATTGATAGTTACTCTTGATGAAATGGTTCGCGAATGTAGCGACATGTTAGCAAATGAAGAACCCGCGGTGTTAATCATCCAAATTCTTCATGCGCAAAACCAAAGCACTGGCTACAGCTTAAAACTCGCAAAAATAGCAGATACTCAAGATAGTATTATTATCTTGTACGACTTACAAATCATGACAGACAATCCATCAACCGCGCAAATATGGGTGAATAAATTCCGCAACTTGCACCGTCATGTACCGATTTATACAGCAGGAGCTATTAGCACTCACCCGCTACCCATTCCAAACTTGTGAACTTTACTGAATACGTTTTGAAGCTATACACTGAGCTTATCCTATTCAGTGTATAGCTGAATGATTAGGCTTGGGGTGGGCTCAACGACATTCCAGCATAAATCTGAACGCATCTGAGCAATGCCATTGAGTCAACATTAGGATAATTGCGAGCATAAACATCGAGCGCATACATTCCCAACAGATAGGCATCATCAAAACTAACCGGAACTGCTTTAGACTGCTTACCACCTTCATTTAATGAGAAAAAGAAGCCGTTTAATTGGCGCTTAATTACTAAGCTCTTATTTTTCTGAACTCCATGTGATTTAAACTCTAAACTGGACATAAAGCCGAATAAGACGGCTAAAAAATGCCTGTATTCTGCTGCTGTAATTTGAAGGATTGTCTTATCCTTCCACGCAAACTGCTTACTCCCTCCCCCCAATGCGTTAGCACCTTCTATGTTGAGGGTGTGCACCCCTCTTTTAGTGGTTGAGCCAATGATAGTCAACGCCGCTTTAGTGCCGTGGATTTTAACGCCGCGCTCAAACTCAACTGATTTTAGCTCTTGTCCTTGATGTTCTAAGTGCTGTACAGGTTCGGACGAAACAGGCGCTTGAGGGTGATGAGTTGGAGCAACATTGCTCGCATAGTGATCGTAGTCAGCACCTTGATATTGACTAAGGGGGCTAAGGGAATAATCAACATTATTTCGAGCGGGTGGTTGAACCCCATGATTAGCCTGACTTGATCGAGCATAATGAGAAGGGCTTAACTGAGAACGTTCAGACTGTTGGTTATATTGACTTGCCTGCATGACCTACCCCTAACTAAATTTGTTAAGGTATTAGAGCACGACTTATCAACCATGCAAATTTACGCAAAGTCACCACTTAGCCTTTATTAAACAATGGCTAATTACAATCAATAATAAAACACTGTCTTACGCCACAAGGCAAGCTCCGCAACACTATCTAACGCCGGTGTGTAATTACTTCCATAGCTCACTACACTGATTTGATGATCGCTCACTCCATAATTTATCAACTCCTGCTTAACCCTCTCTGCTCGCAATCTACCCAACTCAATGTTGTAACTAGCAGAGCCTACGGAGTCAGTAAAACCAGCAATCATCACTCTTGCGTTTGTGTGTCTTAGATACTTACCATGTATCGCAATCAACGCTAATGCATCGGGGTTAAATTCAAATAAATCTGAATCGAAATTGAAATATAATGTACGGTCAGCGGGTTGGTTGATTATTATCTGTGCTTGCTTGTCAAAATTATTCGGCTCACGAACGGCCAATAAGGGGGCTGCCGGTAAAGACTCCCCATACGCTTGCAAGACAACTTTCCGATAAACATCACGGTAATAGTTTAAAAACTCTATGCGTCCGTCATTAACGGCCGCATCACGCGAGAATTCTAATTTGTAAGCCAAATCCGCTGTTTTCATTGCGCGAGGGGGGTGAGATAATACATCATTGATATTGATAAGATTTGAAGTGCAAACGCTATCTGTATTGCAAGCCGCAACAGCAGCAGACGCACCAGTGTTAACAACATTTATAGGAGCATCGTCAGTATCAAACAAAGTACATGATGAAAGCAGAAACGGCACGATTATAATAACAAGTCGGATTTGCATAAATCTCCTGACTAAATACACACATTTTTAATTAAAATAATTAAGTGCATCGTAACACAATTTCAACCACTGCGGAATGCACGGGGCAATAATGTGGGATTCAAAAAGTAATATAAGCTCATTTGAGAGACTGTACATCCAGTTATCAAATCAATTATTTTCGTTAGCCGAGTACATCTTAAATGTCCAAAGTTTGCAGGCTTATTACTACCACATAAAAACCGCAGGGGATAACCATGAAGTGACTCCTATTGTTTTCAAAAATAAGAAAGCTCGCGGCTGGATTAGTGCTGCGTTAATGGAAACAACAACTCGTGAAAAATCAACAGGTAGGACAGCAATTTTTCCGGGGATTTTAGTATTGAAAATGAGTGACTACCCCAAGTGCATCAAACTTATTTCAGACGTAAACTTAACAAAAGAGCAAATACAATCATTAACAGCGAATGTAGACAAAAGTCAGTTACGTACAATTTTAGATAATCACAATCCACTGTGCTCGCTGGTTATGCTGACGCGAAAAGTACATTCAATTGTGTGCGAAAAAGACTCAACAATTTCAGCATCATGGAACATGCGTAGCGGAATGAGAGTGTTAAGCGAAAAAAACTTCCAGACACGGGTGACGTCAGCGAAGCAAGCCAACATCATTACGGCTGAGTGCGCCGCGAAGTATAAAAAAATCTTTGAGGATAAAAAGGAAATTTGTCAGTTTAAAGTAAAAAGAAATGTCATACCGACAACTGTATACAACATTTGGAGCATAGAGGACAGCAAGGAAAAATTGCAAATCAGCGGCCAAACCCCTCTGCTTATATTCTCGGATAGCAAGATAAATGTTAAGCACTTACAGAGCATTAGTGAACCAAAACAACGAGCTAAGAGATTAGACGCAACCCCTGAAAAAGACTTACTAATTCCTGAGCTCAACATTTACATGTCAAAGATAAACAAAAAATAATTAGTGAGTGAAATATAAAAATTGTGTTTTATTTGCGCAGCCCTATAATTAATATGACAAAACATTCAAATATAATTTTTTTTGAATAATTAACGCGCCAAGCCTAGTGCAAAGCCGTATTAAAAATAGGTCTTAAAATTATGAAAAGTAATGTCTTAAAGTTCCCAGCATCTGACAGCACTCTTTCTGATACTGATACGAATAATGTTAAGTCGCCATCAGTTTTATCTAGCGAACGCATGATCCGCACACGAAAGGGGGAGCAATTTCTATGCTACACCGATTGGGTGGAGTACATGAGAGCACTAGGGATTACAAATAGAGCCTCTTGGCTAAAATACATTAAGCAGCCAAACCGACCAGAATTCATTCCAGCATCACCACCGCTATTTTACGGTAATAGGAAGCAATGGCAGGGATGGGGGGCGCTTGATCCATTTGCTAAAGTTGTTAAGCAAAGCTCAGCATTGGACATTAAAAGTAGAGGCGGCGTTTGGGCTAGTTACGAAACGGCATCCAACTTTGCTCAAAATGCTGGAATAAAAACGATGGCTGAATGGGTCACTTACCTAGAAAACAATGAAAAGCCTCGAAACATCCCAACTGATCCACGCTCATTTTACTCGCGAAAAAAAATGTGGCAGTCTTGGAACCACTTTTTAGGCACTCCAGAACCTTATGACTACAAACAAAAAGGTGGTCTAGATAAAGTTAAACTCTGGTTTTTAGAGAACAATATCACCACATCAACACAGTTTTTTGAGCTGGCAAATAGTAAGCAATTACCAGATTTTGTGCCAAGCTCACCTACTTTGATGTACAACCTTAAATTTAAAGACTTTCTCGTCAAGCACAATAAATACATGACCTTTGCCAAGGCAAGGCGGACTGTTAAATCCTGGGGCTGCGCGAATATGCTTGAGTTCAGAGCTAAACACCGCGACCTTAAAGCTAATGGTGATAGCGATGCAGCTCAAATACCTTCTGCACCAGAACGCGTTTACAAGGACAAATGGGAAGGTTGGTCCAACTTTTTACGTAAGTAAAAGTAAGTAAAAGCTATTGGGGGTATAACGTGTAAGTTATATTCCCGATAGCCTCAACGACCTTTAACGACTCCACCAACTCACCAACACCTCCCGAGCCTTTAGTGTTCATTGCAACTGAATATCTGTTAAATGCGTTTTTGAACTCTTGATTATTCTTTAACTCATTTACTTTAATCCACGCTTTATCAATATCCCCCCCCCTCAAAGTTAATACGCTAGATGCCACCATTCTTAATACGGGTTCATGTTCAGTTTGACCTTCAATCACACCCAACTCATAAACCAAATCGCTATCTTGCACTTCAAAAGGATATAAATTTAAAACCATCACAACGGCCCACAAATCACTTATGTTACGCTCTGACCTAGATAAAGCGTCATAAAGTGCATATTGAACAGCATTTATACTAGCTCTGTGCGCCAGTGAATCCGCGTAATCACTCCCACTCAAAACTATTCGAGACATTCCATATCCACGATAATCGTTATCACCTGCGATAACGGGTAGCGTAAACATCGAGAAAACTAGGCTTGCAGTACAAAGTAATTTATTCATGTCCATTCCCTTATAACTTATCTTTTATGTTAACAGTAACGCCATTAGCATCCTGACTATCCACCCTAAAATCTGCCAGTTCAGAATAGTCATACCAACGTTTTCTTGCGCTAAAGACGAACACAAACTGGTTCAAATGTTTTTTAAAGTAATCATAAGGATAGATAATTTTCTGACCTCGATTGTGAGATAGGACATCACTAAAGCTACGCTCAATCCCCACAACAGCAGTGTCTAGTTGAGCCAACATATAACCGTCCCATTTAGGATCATACACCAAGCCTTTTTCTGCATACGCAGAGAGCAGCATCACCTTAAACCTCAATTGCCAGTAACTGACAAACTCGTCAATATAAGAGCTGTTATAGTCATAAGGCTCGCTAGCTAAATTATTCCCATCTAGCACAAATAAGCTATTAGGAGTCCCCAATATATGATCACTTCTTTCAGCTTGAATACGGCCATTAATCGGTGTCCATTGTCGCTTGTTTTGCGCGGCTAAGTGAACATCTGACTCCAACTGCTTTAAGGATTTGGTTTCATCTATCCCTTTGATACTAACCGTGACGTTGACTGAAACAGCTAGATTAGATCCGCTTGGTTTATAAGTGAAATCGGCCTTATTAACAGAGAACATGAACGAACTAGCGCCGATTACATCAACGGTGACAGAACCATCGTTAACCGAAGATTTAACCAATAATGCCTGTTGGTTTTGTGGCATAAATTGGTTATAAATTGCTTTTTTTACAGCAGATTGGATTAATTGATTTTTAAACTCACTAAAGGTTTTTTGTGGGAACTCAATCGCAGTTTCTCTTAGGTAACTGACACCCCAAACGCCATGTTCTGTCGCAGAGTAAGTATCCATACTTACGCCAAACACAGGTAACGCGATGGCATTCAAAACAATAGGCAAAATTACTAATATGCTTACTTTACTCATTTGTTCCATCCTTTATCTGCACCATATTGAATAGGTTAAACCACTTTCTCCGGGTGGCAAATTTACCAAGTTAGACTTGCACAAATGAAAAATGGCACTCGTATTAGGAGTGCCATTTAAGTTGAATCACTAACTAGCTTCTAACGGGTGGGTTAGATGAACTGCCCGTATTATTCTTGCCGTCCGGTGGGCTACCAGCCCCATCATCATTTACGCCGCCATCAACCAGAACGCCACCAAAGCTCACGTTTGTATTAGCTACATTACTACCGAAACCGCCTATAGCTGAAAAATTATGGCCGGGAGTCATTGCATCAAACGAATACGGATTATTCTGTACTACGCTTTCTGACTGTGAACTAGCACTCCCAACATCGTTTGCGGTTGTAGAACTGCTGCCAATCTCTACATAACGTATCTCTGGATCTGGACTCGTGAGTGGCACACCTCCATGACTCCCCGCCTCGACCATTGGTGCTGGTGCTAGACCATTGGTAGCCGGTGCTGAATTACCCGCCTCGGCCATTGGTGCTGGTGCCAGACCATTGGTAGCCGGTGCTGAATTACCCGCTTCGGCCATTGGCGCCGGTGCCAGACCATTGGTAGCCGGTGCTGAATTACCCGACTCGGCCATTGGCGCCGGTGCCAGACCATTGGTAGCCGGTGCTGAATTACCCGACTCGGCCATTGGCGCCGCTGCAGGGACACTTGCAGCCAGTGCTGAGTTACCCGCCTCGGCCATTAGTGCCACTGCAGGACCATTTGCAGCCAGTGCTGAATTACCCGACTCGGCCATTGGCGCCGCTGCAGGGACACTTGCAGCCAGTGCTGAGTTACCCGCCTCGGCCATTAGTGCCACTGCAGGACCATTTGCAGCCAGTGCTGAATTACCTGCCTCGGCCATTGGTGCCACTGCAGGACCATTTGCAGCCAGTGCTGAATTACCCGACTCGGCCATTGGCGCCGCTGCAGGGACACTTGCAGCCAGTGCTGAGTTACCCGCCTCGGCCATTAGTGCCACTGCAGGACCATTTGCAGCCAGTGCTGAATTACCTGCCTCGGCCATTGGTGCCGGTGACAGACCATTTGTCGCCGGTGCTGAATTGCCCGACTCGGCCATTGGCGCCGCTGCAGGGACACTTGCCGCCGGTGCTGAATTACCCGACTCGGCCATTGGCGTCGAAGCCGAACCACTTGGCGCCGCTGCAGGACCATTTGCAGCCAGTGCTGAATTACCTGCCTCGGCCATTGGCGTCGAAGCCGAACCACTTGGCGCCGCTGCAGGACCATTTGCAGCCAGTGCTGAATTACCTGCCTCGGCCATTGGTGCCGCTGCAGGGACACTTGCAGCCAGTGCTGAGTTACCCGCCTCGGCCATTGGCGCCGCTGCAGGGACACTTGCCGCCGGTGCTGAATTACCCGACTCGGCCATTGGCGCCGAAGCCGAACCACTTGGCGCCACTGCAGGACCATTGGTAGCCGGTGCTGAATTACCCGCTTCGGCCATTGGCGGACTTTTGGCGATCTCAATACCTCGGGATATATTGTCAACGATAGAAGTAGGCACACCTGAACTGGCTAAGTTATCTAACAAGTTAGCTTTCTCTCCATCCGTTAGTTTATTAGCGACCTGTTCTAAGCGAGCATTACTACCCTCTCCGTTAGCGCTTTCGTTACGCCCCCGAGCGGCACTTAAATCAGGGGTAGCCCCAAAGCCATTAAAGCCATCGAGAACTTCGGATTTAGAGGCAGGAGTCAAGCTAGATAGCGAGGCTATATTCTCAGTTGCACTACTGTACTCTTGTGCATATTTAACTGCGGTTGCATGTGCGCCATGACTACCAGCCGACATAGTAGAATCTAATTTCTCATTCACCTGTTCGAGCCATTGTTTAGCTGAATCAAGGCGATTTTGGACGGCTGGCGAATTAGATTCCTGAGCCATCGCCTTATCAACCAAGCCCATAGCTGCACCTGAAAGTATTTTCATATCAAGCGCGGAATTTCTATCTGGCGACTCTGGATTGCTATTACTGTACAGCTCATTAAATTTAGCTTCTGGCAACATATTTGTACTGAACTTATCAGATAAATATTGCCCCACAATAGCCGCTGACCGCTGTTCATCATTGCTACCGCCTGCTGCTGCTATAGAAATTGCTTGAGCAGCTTTATTACGTTCTCCCTGCCAAGAATTTTCAGAAATATCGATACCTTTTTGGATGTCACTTATACCAGAAAATACTTGTTTAGCTTGTTCAATTGATGGCCTTTCATTATTAGTAAGGCTATTACCTGATAGTGATTGACCTAATAAGTTACTAGCCATCCCTGCCATTGCTGCAATCACAGGGGCATACTGGTTAGCATCAGGACCAGCATTCTTGTAAGCAGGTGAGTTGACATCTGAATAATCAGATAACATCCGACCAAGTTCAGCGGGGGAATTTTCGGCATTTTTCATGGTAGAAGCTACCCGATCAATGACTTGATTTGATAGGCTTCCATAGTTTTTATTTTTTAACTCATCAGCTATCGTATTAACGGTATCGCCTAGTGTATTACCACGATTTTCCGCTGACATATTTTGGATTCTCTCCATTAAAGCAAGGCCATTATTATCTAACTGACTAAGCCTTGCTTTATCTTCCTCTGACCATTTAGTTGGTGCTGCTAACTGGGTGTTGTCGTAATCACTCTTTGTAGGTCGATTGTTTACTGCATCATCATACCCGCTACGAATTGCATTAGTACCCTGCTCAACTCTAGCGTTTGCGGCATTAAAGGCATTGGTGTTGTCATTTTTAAATTGCTGTTCACCTGACGTTAGCTTAGGTGGCGCATAATCGACAATTTGAGCCTGTCCAATCTCGGTAAGCCCTTGTGAAACATTAAGCCCCGTTTGATTAGGGGTGGATGAGCCATATTGTGCTGCATAACCTACAGCGGCACCCTCTGCCAATTTAGTCACCGCAGACGCTTTCATCGGCTCGTCTTGTGTCGCGGCCATTACTTTAGCCAGTGCGCTTGTACCGCGATCCGCAATAGTACCAATATCCTGTATCTGTACAGGTGTACCATCACCACGCATCATTGTTTGCGCCTGATCAGAAATAGCTTTCATAGCATTAGCATCGTTAGCTTTATTGTATAGAGCCTGATTTTCTCCAAAAAATTCTTTCATAGCTCCAAATTTGGCCTTATCTTCCGCAGAAGCATTTGGGGCGGCCATAGCCTTATTTAAAGCCTGATTTGTTTCATCAAACTTGAGAGTATCAGCGCCTTTAGTGGCACTATCCCACGCCTCACCGAACTTACCACGCATGGCATCATCAGCGGTTTGTTTAGCTATTTGTTTGTAAGTTTCAGGGCTAGTAAATAGACCACTATTAGCAGAAGTTATGAGCTCACCCATTTTTATACTGCTATTTCTTCCAGCGTTTTCATTAGCAGTAATGCCTTCGCGAATTTCTGTTGCCCTAGCTTTTGATTCGGCTAATTGTTCATTAGAACTATTCTGTTTTGCAACTGCGTCCTCTTTTGCTGCGTTCTGCTGGAAAGCATTCGAGTTAGTATCAACTTTAGATTCGTCGTACACTTTTTTATTTGCTTCGGTGTCGCTTTCTTCTGCGACCTTTGCAAACTTTCTAGCATCTTGCTCACTCAACATTGATGTATTACTTGAACCTTCCGTATTGGACAGCGATTTCAATTGTGTTTGAACATCTCTCCAGCTCACTCCTGCTTCCGCATTTACACCAAGCGTTTTTAATAAACCTTGTAGACCGCCAGATGGACCGACAGACAGTCCGGCAGACATTTCAAAACTTTGGGCCTGTGATTCTGTCATTCCAGCAATTGTCTGTCTCATTTGATTAAGAGTGTCATTAGATGAGACTCCGTTCTCAGTGCCTACGGATTGGGCCGCTTTCCACCCAAGAGCTTGATCATAAGATATCCCGGCTTTCTTAGCATTGGAGATCACATTGCCGTCAGTGATAGCTTCACCTAAACGGTTCGATGCCGCCGCAGTCGCTTGGCTTGCTTCTGTATTACTCCTAGTAATATTAGCGACCTCAGAGTTAGATGCACCGATAGCAGATGCACCGGCAGATGTTGCGTTATAAGTGCTGCCGCCCGTCCCAACATTCGAATTACCAGCACCTACACGACTTTCCATCCACTCCCCACCTGCTGTGCGGTGCATTGCAAAACCAGCCGTTGAAACGGTATTTCCGTCACTGTTGACGGTTTGTGGTGAAGAAATTTTAGGATCAACATTCGCGCCCATTTGTGATTTTTGGCTCGCAGCCATCATAGTATGTACACCGCCAAAAACGATCATCATTGCCAGTGACGGCACCATTGTTTGAATAATCGCGGCTTGAGATACAAAAGTTTCTAGCGTTGTATAGGCACTATTCATACCGCCGAGTGAATCCAGCGACCAGTCCCGCATTTCAGGGTTTATGAGACAATTTGATATTTGAGTGGTATCGTTTCCGGGGAGGGAACACATCAGCTTACTAAAATAATGCTCTGTGTACAGATTTACTCCGACTTGAATTATCGGCCAGAAATTCACCGCTAACAAGAATGAAAATAACTTTCCGGCCATTGCCAACCCTTTAGAGCCAAGGGTTAAGAAAAGTGGCATCAAAGGGGCAACAAGGAAGATGAAACACTCAAACCAAGTGATCAGCGCGGGTGCCGATTCAAGAAAAAACGATGATTGTGCCGCTTGGGTCATGCGCCGCTGTTGAATACCATCAAATTCTTGCTGGAACGCTATGCGCTCCCAAGGTTCTAAATCACTCATCGTTGCACCAACTTTCGATATGAGTGCATTAACAAAATTTGCGCGGTACAAATCCATTAAACTAGAGTTATCTCTAGTCAACGACTCCAAGGTTTTTTGAACATCCGGGGCACTTGCCATATCAAACTCAACCGCTGCCCTGCGCTCCATTTCTTTACCCCAAACACTACCATCCTTGATCTCATCACCAATCAATTTATGGACATCAGTACACAGCAATTTCCCATACGTTCTGTTGTTGACGTTGTGGTAAGGCGTATACCAACTTCCAGAGGTAACTTTTAATTCGTTCCAATCAAATTTACCCTCATTAATTGAATCAGGGTAAATTTCTCTCTTTGACTGCCCTTCGGTGGTTTTACTGTTTTTAATATCTTCGAAATAACAGTTTTTTAGATAAGCCGATACATTTTCCCCAACCATTAAATAGCTTGTGTCAGCCTCCGATGTACCGACAAATCGCGCTTTTAGTAACGCTTTTAATGGATCAATGTTAGCTCCAGGTTTGGTGTCAAAATTAGGCGAAATACTGGAATAAGCCTCGGCCATCCCTTTAGATATGCCACCACCAATACTGGTGGCTAGAGCTGCTGGCGCAACAATCCCGAACGGCAAAGTGAAGGATTGAGATACTTCACCTGTACGCACTGACTCAATATAGAAATCGACTTTCGGGGTCATTAAAAATAAGTAGGTAAATAACGCAATAAAAAATTCTTTTACATGAAACTTTTGTGGGTCAAAGGCTTGTTTAAAAACCGAGACCAATAAGGTAATACCAAACCCTATTGCGATTAGTTTGCTGTTAGCAATCCCCCCGCTACTAAAAGCTAGTTCGGCCCCTTGAGCCATCTTTATCATTAAATCAATATCACCAAGGGAATAGAGTGTTAACATGCTTACTGCCCCGTTTTCATAGCGGATATATAACCAAATTGAGTTACCATCGCAGCATTAAGTGTTGTTATTTTGGACTCGATGTCTGCTTTTTCTTGAGACATGTCCTTTATTTTGTCTAATATGTTGGCTAAGTATGCACTTCGTTGAGTTGTATTGCTGTCCTTCATATTGCTGGCTGCAATACGGAGATCTTCGATAAGTTGCAGGGTAGCGGTTAACGCAAGGTATTCAGAAATAAATTTACAGTTGCTATTATTGAGCATGTTCGCGTTTGAGGCATTTTCCAAAATGTTGGAAAACGTATCATTCATCCCTCTCATAATTATGTCCTGTTGAGCCGAGTAAGTGCCTTTACGTGCATAGATGGCAACAATGCTTGAGTCCCGCTTGCTGCTATCCATCAACCCACAAATAGCATCCCCATAGAGCCGATAAAACGAATCTAAATAACGCGGGTCATTCGGGCTAACATCCTTAACCGCTGCTGATAAACAATTGGGATCGGTACTTGCGGCGGTCACACAGACCACCATTTTCTTCGCAACAGGAACATCGGGTGCTTCTGCTATATATAGATCCCGGAGGCGTATCTGAGGAGCTATTGAGGTATTGATGGCATCACTACCGTCAGTCTCAGATGCAGTCAATGATGAGTCAAATTTATAGATATTGGTGCCGAAAACGCTCATTATCATTTGAGCAACAACGGTTTTATCAGAAGATAACAAGGGCATCGTTACCCCACCGTCCATAAACGCCTGATAAACAGAGTTATACTGCGACTTACTTGTGGTATTTGTCATGTTCGCGGCTTTAGAGTGACTGTTAATCGCGCTCACCTCGGCTCTAGCTGAGGCTTTTGAATCAAACCAACTGGACGATGATTCAGAGTAGTTTTGCCACATTTTACGATCAGATTTAACTTGTAAAGATGGAGCTTCTTTTTCTGCTAAATCCACCCATTCTTCACAATCCTTACTAATGTATTCATTGAGTGAATTAAGGCGCTTAGCTAAATCAGCAAGGATCGCATTGCAATCTGGGCAGAGCATCCCCATAGCCAATTGAAACGCATACATAGGAGCGGCGGCCGCAATTGACCGCGCCATTTGTACCAATTCTTCTCTTTTAATCAATGATAATGAGCCGCCAAAAAAATCTATTCCTTTGCAAGATGCTTGTAGATACGGCGCTCTTGCTGCGAGCACTTGCTCATTAACTGTTTTAATTCTGACAGATGCGCTACCGAGCGAAATACCATTGCGCCTTGCGCCTGAATATTGATTGATACCAGAACTAGCTGATAGCATTTCATCCCAAATGGAGCTAAGGCCCCCCGCTTCAACTGTACTCAGTGGCAAAGTTAGCAGTGTAATCAATGCTATTCTTCTCATTATTTGACATCCTCTGTAGCAGTGTCAGCGTCAGGTTTACCCAACATAAAATTACGCATTTTGTTAATGAGGTAATCGGGGTCGTCATACACACGTTCTGTATTTACCTTGGCCTCTGCGTCAGTCATGTAAACAGCGCGTACCTGTTTGACATTGTTAAGCTCGGACTCCGATATGATTTTCTCTTTGCTTGCTAAAGCAATGATCCTTTCTCCTAACGAATCCATACCAACCAACCCGGAACTCAACAAGAAATAATCACCTGTGTTGTTAGTTACATATAAAGTAGGCGTGGCTAATACATCGAATCTCTGAGCCATTTCGGAATTGGCTACACGGTAATCACCAAAAACATGAAAATCATCATTTGGTACTTTCCCTCCATCAATGGACACGGGCATGATTGTCCAGCCATATTCTTTCGCGAGGCGAATTAGGTAAGGAGTCTGTTTCGCACAGTAAGGACAGTTAGAGCTAAAAAAATAAATGAGCGTGGCTTTCTTGCCGATACTCTCAATGAGTTTCCATTGGTTTTCACTTTGAGTGCCTTTGAACGCCTGAAGTGATACATCGTTTTCGGGACGGCGCAACGACTCATCCAAATAAGGATCGAACATTTGCTCAGAAATATATGTCGCTGCGAACTGGTTAGCACGGTCGATGGCGGCACGTTGAATATACAGATAACGCTTTACGTCCTCTGGCCTACCGGTGTTAAGTGCTAACTCTTTAGCCTTGGGTAAATTCTCTTGGAACCATTTAACGCTCATGGCCTCAACGGAATTTTGTGGCTCATCTGTTTGTGCTTCGGCTTGCACAGGTGATGGCTTAGGCGGCTCAACTTTTTCAGGTATATCCTCTTTCGGAGGAAGCTCGTGCCAGTACCAACCGCGCTCACGTTGTTTGTAGAAGTTGTCGCTCGATTGAGTTGACGCCTGCTCAGCCACAACAGCCGTAGATGCCATTGCCGCGGCAATAAATATTGCACACCTTTTTAAATCAGCCATAACACACCTTTTTAATATAGTTACCTAACTATATCATAAAAAAATAGTAGAAAAACGCCGCATTAATAGCGGCGAAAATCCTATTTCAATCCATCAGAAAATCTCTGTCTGATCCAATATCAAAATCATCATCCATACTGTTAATAGGCACTTCGTGAGGTTCTTTATTGGATTCGCTAGACAGTTCAGCTACAGATTTTAAATCTGCATGTTGCTCATTAAGTGGGTTCAACTGAATGCTATTCATCGCTGAGAAGTTTTGTTGTCTTATGAGTAATCCAAACTCCATTAGTAACAAGATTTCTCGTGTTAGTGCTTTTGGGTTAAAGCTGGACAAATAATCGCAAAGGCGGGGGCTACTATCACTACTAATGCGAATGTGTCGCTCTATAAGTCTTGCCATAAAATGACGCCCCTTAATTCACTCGCCGCTGATTAAACTCGCCGCGAGCCAGAGCACCCTTAATGTACTGCTCACCAGCCGTTTGCAAACCGCGAGCAACGGAAGTTAAAGGATCAATGACGACCTCAATTTTATGGTGTGGAAAAGCCTTTTTAATGGCACCTAAATAAACTGATGCCGCGCCGCCAGAGACAAGAATCAGGTCTATATCTTGACCGTCACCTACCACGTTAACGACTGACGTTATCGCTTCATCACAAGTGGCAGTGATGGCACTTGTCACATCAAATTGATGCTCACACACAGGAAATGCCATCGTAGTGCCGTACAGCTTCAACGAACCAGTTATAAACGCTTGGTCTATTAATTCAGAACTAATACTTTTGAGGTTAAACTTTTCGGAAAGCTGAGTTTTTAGAGATAATTCAACTGCTGAAATTACTTTGGACATGCCAGTTTCTGAGTCGCCGGAGCGATTTTTGTTCACCTTAATGCCGGTTGAAGTAATGAAATCTAGGGTTAGATATCCCGGATCTATAACCAGTATGTTGAGGTTTTTACATGCCATATAACGCTCTGTACCACCCTCTCTTAAATAGCTCATTAATGCGCCTAGCGGCTGTTCAAAAACCAAGACACTTTTAATGCTAATTTTGCGCTTACCTGAACCGGAAATATCGTGAGTGCCGGTGTAAATTTTTATGAGTTCATTTTTGCGAGATAAAACGCTAACAGGCAGACCAAGAACCAGTACATCGATAACTAAATCGCCGGAACCTATAAACGAAAGCGAGCCGAGAAGGAGGGCCTTATATCGGTCACTGGTAAGAAAAGATTCAGTATTTAGCACTCTTACATTACGGGCACTTGAAGCTGTAACGTCAGCGCCAATTTCATACGTGATGCCATTTACATCGACTGTAACTACATCCCTTTCTTCACCCGAAATGCCAAGATTGATATCCGATTTAACGGGAATTGGCACCGATGGAAATGTTTTAATCTCATATTCGCCCGTAGCATTCTTGTGAACACTCGTTGTTGTACCGTAACCCACATCTACAGTTACTATCACTTGACTACTCATATTGCACTCCAACCCCAAACAAACCCCAAAATGGGGTTATTAATTAATTCTTTGCCTGCGCATAACAAGACTTTTTGCAGATAACGACAGGCCCGTCATATTCCAGTTAAAACAAACCCCAAATTGGTATTCAAATTTAAGGCTGAGCTATTAATGTTGGAATACCAAAACGATCCCAAATTGGGCCATATAATACACAATTATTTATTCGCACGCGATTTAATAATTGTGTATTATATTGGTGACATTTCCGACTACGTAACTAGATGATTTGCAGCATTATGACAAGGAATCACTCAACATCGGGGACGAACTGTAGTGATACGCGAGTTTGCGTATACAACAATAAGATGAAAGCAATTTTCAAAAAATATGCAGAAGTTGTCGTTTTTTTCAGGTTTCTAGTCTGTGAGTGATGACGATATTTAACAATGCAAAATTACACGCACAAAAAACACAATTTCGGGGACGAACTACAGACTGACAGCGTATCGCTTACAGAGGGATAGTGGTGTGTAGAGAAGTTATCACTGCTTTGCTCATGAGAATACAAGAGTTCGGTGACGAACTGAGGGCTTACAACTTCTCGCTTACAGAGGGCGGGCGGTGTGGAGGTTAGGTGTCTCAACTCTTTATGCAAAAACAAGAGTTCGGGGACGAACTGAAAACAAACTCGTTTTAGTTACGTAGCCGACATGCTGCATTGCGGTGACGAACAAACAGTAGGAAAACGATATGCAAGATTACGGCAAGCCCGGCGTCAAGAATCCGCAGGCTGATTTAGAACAGAAGTTGGGATATCAGATTTCCGACACGCTCAGAGTGGTCAGTTCTCAGATCGAGGCGGCACACTTTCAAGCCAAAGTGCTTGTAGATGATTACTGGCTGAAATGGCGATCATCTAATCGCGCCTTACGCACGGAGGGAGGAACATTTACTGGGGGGGAAATAGCACCAAGAGCATGTATCAAGAGCGATAAGATTTATCTTATATGGACACGATACAGGCCGGGGCGGGTTGGCAATGTAGGAAAGTCTTGGGGGGATGACATTAAGCCAACAGGGAGGGGCTACACAGTTGAACAGCTAACCCGAAAATCCCCGGATTGGGAGCGCAGAATGATTGAGCAAACAGAGACAAGGTTAGCGCCTCTGCGTGAAGTTTTAGACTGCTTGCATGATGCAAAAGTCAAGTTGAAAAGAATTGAACGTAAACAATCTTAATCTACTTAACAGCAAAAAACGGAGCTATACATGACTGACGAAAAAACGGTTAAAACACCAAAACCAACACAGATACGCGTCCCGCGCACCCAAACTGTTAGAGCACAACAACCACGTAAATTTATCTCAAAAAATGTGCAACTCAAAAGCAATACGGTACAGCAATTGTTTAGCAATGAGGTTCGGCAGAACAATATAAAAATGAGTATATCCCGCATTGCAGGGTTATTCGTACTGACCTCCAACAACAAAGAGGTTCGCGATCGTCTTGATACTTGGTTTGGAGCCGAACAAGAAGAAGTGGCTCGCCGCTGCACTTTGATTGAACAGGTCTATTCAAACGAAACCGAGGGCAATTACGGAGCTAACGATGATATGACCGTTATTACCCCTGACACATTTAGTGTCACCTTCCAAGTTGAACACCCTATCTACTGGCGCGTTATAGATGCGATCACTAAAACAGATGCGGCGATATCTCAAATTGAAAACCTATGGCTCTCTGGTGAGCTTTCAGAATCAATGAGCAATAGCACTCGTGGAATCGCAATTAACACAATGCAGAGGTTTTTTGGCAGACTTAGAACGGTCGCCACTGACTCTGCTAACCGAAAGGGCGGGATTTACTCGCTAGAAGATTACAACAAAATTATGCAAGCATTACGGGTAGTCTCTGAATCCAATGCGGAGGATGAGTTTTCCGATACAGATGGAGGTATAACACCTGACGCAGAAGCCACTAAGATCGCGGTGGGTGAATAATGGGAAAAATAGCCAAGCTGTTGAGTTTGGCTGTTCGCTCTTTTTTGCTGGATGGTAAATACCCTAGCAGAGACTCGGTGCGAATGGTTACGGGTGAGTCAAAGAAACCTGCACCAAATGTGGATGTTTTAGTGGATACATTTTACCCGCCAATAGCTGACGGGGTTGTCATTGTTAGTGCCGAACGAATCATTAAGGCCAATGACGACCTCATAGATATGACAGTTCGTGAGTTAGGGTTAACCGATATTCATAGAGCTAATTTCAATCCTGCGAACTTGTCAGACTACAACAAAATCTATAATTCGCAGACGTTGGTAATAAATGTAATAGCTAACTTCCTTAGCTATGTTCATCTTTTACCTGCTTCTGAAAACCATCACCACGCCGCTGTTGGCGGTCTCGCTCGTCACAGTCTTGAAGTCGCCCTTTTTTCATTAAGACACATGGCGTCAGTGGATATAAAAGAAACGAAATTTACTGATGAGTTACATAGTAAGAAAATACGTTGGTACTACGCCTCTTGGGTTGTCGGGTTAGTGCATGACATAGGTAAGTCCCTGCACGATATGTCGGTACGTTGTGGTGATTCAGTTTGGAACCCGCAGATAGAAAACATCTTTGAGTGGGCCACTCGCTGCAAAGCTCAGCGGTACGAAGTGACTTGGAATTATGCTGACCGGCACGGTAAGCATATTGGTTTAGCGTCCTCAATGCTTAATCAAATATTAACCAAAGAAGCTAAGCAATATCTGTTTAACACGCAAGACGACCTACAGGTGATTATTTACGAAACACTATCAGGCAGCATGGAAATAAACAATCCAATTAAGGCAGGTCTGAAAAAAGCCGAAGCTAGGTCTGTACATAAAGATATGCTGTGGCAGTGGGATAGACTCACCGGCGCTCGTAAGATGCCCCTTGAGGCTGCGTTTATTAAGCGGCTGCAAATGCTGCGGCGCATGTGGAAAACCAATGAGGAAAAAGCCGATATTTGGTGCCTAGGCGCCGAAGATGTGTACGTGTCTTACCCCTCAAGTTTTAACAAAGTAATGGCCTCACTTCAAGCCGATGGTTATAGCGTTCCAATGCAGGTCGGGAAAATGCTTGAAATGTTAGTGGATAGGCAGCTATTTGAACCGCTATTCGAGGACTACACAACAGGTCATTTATGGCCTGAATCTATTGGGAATGCTCAAGTAGGACCAATAAAAGTAGCCAAGCCTAAATGGGCCGGCATTGTGTATGGTGAGGACATATCACCACGGGGAGGCCACGGTAGAATCTCGCTGACTCGCGATGACTCGTTGATGATTCACTACGCGCCCACTGGATTAATTTCATTAACTGACACAAGAAAAACTAAGGAAGATGAGAAGTTAGACGCTAACGAAGAAGTGGCTATAGAAACCAATACAAACAACTCGGCCAGCTCTATTCATCACGAGCCTGAGCAGCAAGCAGAAAAAGATAAACCTGCTGATACAGAGCAAGGCAATGATGGTGTCAAGGCTAAGGCTAAGACTAAGCCATCAACAGCACCCAAGGGCAAAGCCAAGTCCGTTAATTCAGAGCAAAACAATACCGACACCCAAGCTGAAACTAGCCCGGAAACTAAGAAACAAGCAACTAGCAATAACGATGTCAGCACCAAACAAAGCAACGAAGTTCCAACGCCAAGTTGTGAAGATGATTTGATTCCGCCTGCGGAGGCTTTGCCTAAAAAACCGGATCACAAAGGAGTCGTATTTAAGAATTTTTCTGCCCATAACGAAAATGAAGCCGCTATAAAATCCCCCGTGGCTAAAGCTGAAATATATTCAGAAATAAAGCCTGAGACTGCCCTCTTACCCCCGAGTGTTGAATCGGCGCTACCGCACACAAAAACCACAATGGACATACTTGTAGATACATTGCTGTCGCACACTAACATCGAACGTCACCGCATGAAAGTGGCTAAAGACATTCTTGATTTAGATGTAACTGTCTTACCCGAGATTGAATCATCACTAGATATCGCCGGGCTAAAAGTGCCAGATATGATTAAGGCTTTAATGGATGAAAAGCTATTCATCACTGACGCGGAAACTCCACGAAAAATTATTAACGTGGTGAAAAAGGTCAAAGTTTACCAAATCAAATTAACCCTAGAGCAAAGTTTGAGGCTTACAGAAGAATCAACATCTAAGGAGGGGGATCTAGCCATCCATCCAAGCAATACATTAATGCCAGGGGAAAACATATCTTTGATAATGCCTGACATATATCCCCCCCACTCTGCCGCCGATAATGGGTCACTCGAAATTGAGGAAGAAACAGGAAATACACATTATCAATCAGAAAGTGAATACGGAAATTGGGACGAATATAGTTCTCAGTCAGTAACTAACAACGATGAACACTGTAGCGAAATCCGAACTCAGGATGACTTAGTTTCTCAGTCAGTAACTAACAACGATGAACACTATGGCGAAATTCGAACTCAGGATGACTTAGATACCACCCCTGCGTTTGCGGGAGGCTCTACTTCGTTACAGGGGTTAAAGAACGCGACAGGTAATACATCCCCTAAAGCCGAAAGCAAATATGACCGCGCATTACAGTCTTTCATTGGATGGGCTATGAGCTCATCTGGCAAAGCAGGTATTGACCATCGTCAAGGTCAATTACGAGTGCAAAGTTTTGTGTTAACCGCTTACGCGCAAGAAATAGAATTAACCAATAAGGATGCTAATTACCTCAAGCGACAAGCTGGTGATAGCGCAACGATTGACACTGACGCTAAACAAACAGTTTGGATGGTTTTTGATACAGCAGGAATAACTTATGAGTAGCAAAGGACAAACTAACGGCCTGTATATGGAAAACATGTACAGGCCAATATACGAGTTAAATTCCGCTTATGCTTGGTCGGGTGCTTCAACATTCACGATAGGCGCATGGGCTTTTCAGGGTGCATCAGGGCATAGCGTGTCAATTGTCGCCTTATCGGTTATTGCTGCTACGGCTGGCATGTCTGTTAAACGCTTACGGGATGCGCTGCCTCAAATCCGGCGACAAATAAAGTTAGTGTACAACTATCACTACCACATTAAAGCCGAGGCTTTATGGGAACTAGCTAAGACTCGCCTTGATAAAGCGTTTTTTGGTCGAGGTTTTGAGTGGACAATCACTGAGGCGAACCGAGCATACCAACTCAACGGTACTCGCCCTGAACATGCTAAGGGCTTCTTGCCTTGGGCCGTGCGTAGAGCGCTTAAAAAAACAGAGGAAGAAACCAAACGATTAGAAGGTAGACCTTGGATACAAGGTTGTGGTGATGAAAAAGACCTTTGGCTTGATTCATCACTGTTCTGGTCCCACAGTTTTTATACTGGCTTGCCCGGTTCGGGCAAGACAACGATGTTAACACTTAACAGCGTTGGAGCGTTATATCGCGGGAACTCGGTTTTAGTTTTAGATCCAAAGAATGACCACTTTTGGAAAACGCGACTGCAAGCCGAAGCCAAGAGAATAGGTGTGCCATTCTATTACTTCAATATTGCGGAACCGAGCAAGTCGGTAAGAATAGATCCACTGGTGAATTTCTCGGTGACAACTGAAATAGCGTCACGCTTAGCTAACGTGCTTGAGAAAGGGACCGGTAGCTCTGAGGGGTTCCGTTCTTATGCGTGGGATTCATTCTATGTCACTGCTGAGGCGTTGAGATTTACTGGTAGACGCCCGTCTATCAAGTTAGTCGCTGACTACATGCTGAACCGGAAAAGTGAACTAGCAACTGAGGCACTAAGCATCATCATGGCTAAGCACTATGGTAATGAGTGGCATACGAAAATGGCGAGTCAAATTATCGAAGAAGGTAGAGGCAGTTTGTTAGCTGGCTTGATTATGCGGTATCAACAGGTGTTAATACCTGACGACAAAGGCGAGGACGCAGTATCGAGTTTCATAGGTTTCGTGACGCACGATCAAAGCCATCAAAGCAAAATGCTCGCGACCACAAAGCCAATGCTCACAAAGCTAACAGCCTCACCACTGGATAAGATGTTAAGCCCCGATCCTAATGATACCGAAGATGAACGCCCAATCATTGATATAAAGAAATTTATAGATACGGGCGGCGTTCTCTATATTGCCACCGACTCATCAGGTAATGCCGATATTTCATCGGCGGTATCAAAACTCATAATGGAAGATACCTGTGCTTCTGCCGCGTCCCGCTACAACTATGAACAAGGCAAAGGTACTCGTGTTTCGGTGTTTGGCGATGAAATCCATTCTGCTCTATCTGAGGGTTTAATCAATTTGGCGGCAATGGGTCGTGGTGCAGGGTTTGAGCTACACCTATCAACTCAAGGTGTGCCCGATTTAATCGACAAAGCTGGCGAGGCAGTCGCTAACCGAATATTGTCGTTAACCGCTAACTGGTTTTGTTTGCGAGCCCGTGACGATATTACCCGAGAGAAATTCGCGGCCCTACTTCCTGAGTACCCAATTAAGACAAAACAATGGCAGTTATCCTCCAACACTGACTCTACAAGCAATCTTCATGAGTTTTCTGGCTCTGTGGGCGAGCGAATTATGGAAGCAGATAAGCCTGCATTCCCTCTGTCGCTGATGTCCGAACTACCAAAGTTGCAGTACGTGGCCCGACTAGCTAACGGGAAAACATATCAATGTCGCATACCAATTCTTATGTAAGGCTTTAACTTATGAGCGATACAACGAAAAACAAGTCTTTGCACCGCAGGCTTATTGCTGCTGTTGGGATATTAATCACTATCTATGTATTGATATTCATGGATACAGCAGAGCATAGCGTCATGCTCAAAAGAGAAATTGGCAACATTGAGAATGTTATTAGTTTAGATGCCACGAAGATAGTCGTGCTAAGAGCTAAAAATTGGTACGACATAACAATGATGAAGTCAGGTGTGAGCGGATTCATTGACCAGTTCAATCAAGATACCGGGCTCAACGGAGAATCACTTTGGCGTAATCCTCTTACAAGAATAATTAACAATATTAAAAGCCTCTGGTATCAGACGCTCATACGAATATCACTGATGCTGTTTTGGTTTTGGATGGCAATAGGCATGATTGGCGCGGCTGTTGTGGATGGATTAATGCAACGAAAAATCAGACAACATGAGTTTACTTCACCATCAACGGGTTATTTCAGAGTAGCAATGTGGTCGTCAACTTTAGTGATATTGATGTTAGAGGTTTACTGCATAGTTCCGGCATATTTCGCCTCTCAAATTTTCCCGCTATTTCCACTGTTATCTGCAGTAATTATTGCGTGGTTAGTGAAGGTTACACTCTCGAACAGCGCTAAGAATATGTGATTCCCTCACGTATGCGAGCTTTTAGACTTTAATACCGAAAAACACAATAAACATAGAGCAAATCAAAAAAATATTGTGTTGACAGTGTGTGTTAAACATCTAAAATTCAATAGTGAAAAATTCAATCAGTAATACTGAAATTATGGAGCGGTACCGATGACAAATATTCAAAAAGAGAAAAAAAATATCTTCCAGCTTTTTAAGGAATCCTCATTCACTGTTCGCGCAGTATTCACGGTAATAATCGTTTTCATCGCGGTACTGATGCTATACGGCGGTGATGCTAATGCTGTCTCTGCCTCTGGTGCTACGCTGCATACCTTTTTCGATACTATGTGGGATGAAGTGAAAGGTCTTATGACCGGAGCACCAGCTAAGGCAATCATGGGCCTATCTATTTTAGGCACGATAGCTTTCTCCATGATCAAGCCTAACCTTATCGGCTTCCTATCATCTGTTGTCGTGATCCTTGTATTAGCAAACGCCCCTGCAACAATTGACGGTAGTTTGACAGTGACAGTGGAAGCGTTAAAGGCTGGTCTAGCTAAGTAAGGCATAGACCAACTGATTGCGCGAGTATTAAAGGGTGCAACTTTGGTTTGCGCCCTTTTTTTTAAAATAAAGAAGGAGTTTAACGCATGAACCAAGCGCGGTTCCCCAAGCGTTGTAATGGCGCTATCAAAATCGGCAAGGTGCATTTTGACTCAATAAAGTTGGCAGTAATTGTGATGGTGTTCGCCTTAGCGTCAAGCAACATCAACATAGGTGTAATACTCGCAGTAATCAGTGTGTCCATTGTCGAATCCATGTACAAGAAGTTTGGCCGTGGAGTTCTAAAGCACATGTTATGGATCAACGGATTTTGGATTACCAGTGGTAAACAAGCGATCTTAACGCCAGCCATCAGACGGCTAATTAAGTAAGGTAGAAACTATGTTTTGGAAATCAAAAATCAAAGAGAGTTATGACAACCTCAATGTGTCCAATAAAAATATTGGCCGCTCCAATCTAGGGTTAACCGTTGCAGTCGTATTCCTAACCCTGATGGTAATGAACAAAGAAACAGAAATCATAGTGATGCCGAATGATTTTAAAGAGCCAATCATAATGAATGGCAATCAAATCACGCAGGAATACAAAATCCAGTGGGGGCTAATGATTGCAACCATTCTTGGTAACGTCACGCCTAAAAACTCTAAATTCGTAATTGACCGGATTACTAAGATGGTGCCGCTAGAGCTTAACCCTGACGAAGCCGAAGCTCTTATGGTTTCGACTATCGAAGAAATGACACTACGCGGTGTGAGTGAGAAGTTTGTGCCAAGCGATGCTATCTATTCATCAATCACGGATTACGTGTGGGTTGTTGGCGAAAAAACTACAACATCACTAAAAACAGGTGCAGCAGATAGCGGGTCATATACCTACGAATTGAAAATTGGGGTTAGGAACGGAAGTCCGATGATTTTAGATATCCAACAATACCCTCATGCCGTTAACCCCGCATTGAGAGAGCGTGAGTTGCTACAAAGTAAAAATAGCAAAGCATCCATAGACAATGACACCGTAGTTAAATTTAAGGCCGGCTGAGCATGAATAAACCAACACTAATAACCACATCAATATTGCTATCGTTCTGTGCAGCTCAAGCTGTGGCCGAAACAGAAACCGATATATATGCACTTCCAACTGATTTATTGCCGACAGAACAAGTTACCCCTCAAAGGGTGCCTGTTGCTGGCACTGACTTTAATACACTTGAACAACAAGTAATTGCAGAACAGGGGAAAAACCATGTAAGTGATCCACAAATGAATCAAATTATTGATGATGCAACAAAGGTGGCTACGATACCAAAAGCCGAAAATGCAGAGTATGGCGGTGCAAGCCCCGTCAATCCTGTCGCTATATCTCCACAGAACGCTGGCGCGGTAGTTAGTCGCCGCGATGATTCAATGGACTATCTACGCAAACAGTACAAAAGCCATCAGGTTATTTCACTGAAAGCCGGAGGCACAACAACCCTGCCTATTTCATTGTCAACGACCAACCGAATAGCGACTTCTTTTAAACATGCCAAATTCACAAGTTCTGTTCCAAGTGATGCCGCATTGATCTACTCCGAGGGTGGATTTGTGTACGTTACGCCAGGAATAAACGCCGGCGCGGTTGATGTAATTATCGAAGAAGATGGCGCACCTGAAACCGCGGTATCAATGTACCTAGTTCCACTTAACGTACCACCAGTGCTGGTAGAAATGTCCGTTACGTACAACACAGCCCAACGGCAATCTGCCGAGCGAGCCATAGCAACATATAACGAAAATGAAACACAAGAAATTGAATTAGCAAAACAAGATGAGAGGGAGCGTATAGCGACCAACCAGCCAACAGCGAATAGTCACATAGACGAGGTGATGAACCTCCTTGAAATTGTCGCTAAGGCAGAGGTGCCAGCAGGTTATGAGTTATTAGAGGGTGACAATATTCCCGCTGAAATTCGCTTCCCTTGCGATATAAGGCAAATGCTGCCTCTATACCACGAAGTTAAACAGAGACTCATTGGGGCGAGGTTAGTTATTGATATAATGGAAGTTAGGAACGATGTGAATGGCCTAAGATCATTCCGTGATGAAGCCTGCATGGGGTTAGGTCGTGAGGATGTGATGGCTGTTGGCGTACTGGATAAAGCTACTTTAGCTCCAACTGAAAGCGCCGAAGTCTACATACTGAGAGACAGAACTTATTGGGAACGTCAACTTAAGGTGCCGCGCCGCGCGCGCGTTGGAGGTTAGTATGGAACAACTTGACAAACTAAGAGCCCAATGGCTTGCCCTTCCAGCAAATTACCGCACTATCGGTATTGTTGTTCTCCTAGCTGCCCCTGCATTTTTTATAGCAGAAGCAGTATTCCCCTCTGCGCCAGTAAATAAGCCAGAGGCTACACCGGTTAGATCTAAACCAATATTCATGTCCTCAATGGGTAGCGAACGCTTAGAATTGACTCAAACGTCAGGACAGCTCATTGCCATGAGGAAAAAGATCCAAGAGCGAGAAAAAGCCATTGACGCTCAATACACGGAGCAAAAAGCCGGAGAGAAACGCATTCAATCGCAAGTTGATACCTTACAAATGTCACAAATGGACATGACTAAGCGTCTTGAAACAATATCGCACCAAATGCAAATGCTCGTAGACAGCGAAGTAAAGGCTCCAAGGAATCAAGTGGGCGGCGCAGTGCAACAAGCGCAGCCATCAAACATTGCAGCCGCTACTGATAATAATTTCACATTAGATCCAATGGCGAGCCTAAAAAGCAGTGATGTTTCAATCGGACCTCCACCAAGCAAGCGGCTTACAATGAATCGAGGTGAATTGTCGATTGGAAAGCCGGCGATAGAAAGTGCTGAGCCTGTAATAGCCCAACAAACTAATGCGCAAGTAGTGGCTAAAAAGTCCATTTCACAATCAGATTCAGGTAGTAACTCTAAAGCTGAACAGGTGCAAGATACATGGCTGTCGGCGGGTACTGTATTGCCTATGACCTTGTTAACAGGTCAGCATGTCCCGACCAGTACATCAGCTCAAACAAACCCTGCACCAGTCCTTCTAAAAATTGTAGATGTTGGCATGATGCCTAACGGCTTCACGATTGATTTAGTAGGGTGCATGGTTGTTGGCTCAGCAAGAGGTAGCGCTAGTACCAGCAGAGTAGAAATTAGAGCTGAGAGCATCAGTTGTATCGATCAACAAGGCAGAGCAATTGAACAACCATTTGTGGCCTCTGCACAAGGGCAAGATGGACACGCTGGCATCCCTGCTAAATTAGTTACTCGATATGGTGAGTCGATTAAACAATCGTTTTGGGCGGGTATTTACGGCACTGGGGCGGATACGTTAACCAACATGACGAACAATAAGTCAAACGGTGGCGTTTATGATAGCAACTATTACAAGGATTCAACTGGGTCCGCTATGGCCGGCGGCGCGAGTTCCGCATTCGATAAAATAGCTGATTTCTATTTAGAGCTGGCCGATGAAGCTCGCCCCTATTTAGAAATGAATGGCGGTATTGAAGGTGTCGATTTTATTGTTCAGCGCGGTATGGGCCTTAAATTTAAAGGGTAAGACAATGACAACAAAAAACTCAGAAGATATTGATCACAACGCCGATGTTGCCAGTCAAACAGAGCCACATTTTAAATCGGATGTAACCAGTTCGGAGGGCACCGAGGCGCCTGTGATAAATGAGCAGTCAGTTAATGACATAGCAACTCGCGATGCTAAAACAAAAACTGAACCTGTAGACTCTGATAGCACCATAGCAAAGAGAGTGAATGAACAAGGATTGTCGGCCCCTAAACTTATCGCCACGATGGTCGGGATGGTATTTTTATTCGGACTGCTTAAAGTGGGTATGGGTATCATGGGATCTCCTGAAACTACCATTGATGTCAGCAATAAATATGTGTCAAACCCTGACACTCAAAAAATTGCGGTTGTCGATGTGAAAGAAATGTTCGCAGAATGGTCGAAAGAAGCTGTGCTAGAGGGTGAAATGAGCACTGCGGCTCAGGAGCTTGGGCAATTGTATTTCGATATGGGTTATCTGGTCTTGGATGCAAACATGGTTGTACGCACCCCTGCTGCGTTTAAAATGAATATCCCGCCAGTTAGTGTACTCATTTCAACAAAGGCTATTAGAGAGCAATACGTATCCGAAGGTAAAGCCCCACCGAAAGCAGAAAAGCTAATAGAAATGGCGCTTGCTATGCAGAATCAAGAAAATCCGTAAGTATCAATAAAAGTTCTCACAAAAACGTACCGGAGTGGTTATTTTCGTTAGCCCTTAACACATATAACCACCCCGGCATAAATTAAGCGCCCCGGAGCGATGACTTCCGTCAGCCCCTAACACATACAACCACCCCGGCATAAATTAAGCGCCCCGGAGCGATGACTTCCGTCAGCCCCTAACACATACAACCACCCCGGCATAAATTAAGCGCCCGGAGCGATGACTTCCGTCAGCCCCTAACACATACAACCACCCCGGCATAAATTAAGCGCCCGGAGCGATGACTTCCGTCAGCCCCTAACACATACAACTACCCCGCCCCGGATGTGGTTATGTCAGGCCCCTTCTTTCTCTGCCCTTTATCCGCAAGGCCGATGAATACTCTCCTACGAATGCGAGAGTCTTTAAATTTTTGCCTAAATAAATCCTGCCTGTAGCCTAGTGAAAATCAAATCAAAGATGATGCTGATAGCAAGCAACAAGTTTAGGATTTACGGTTTGGGCGTGGCTAAATAAAAAGGAAAATAGGTATGGAAATTTTAAGAAACCCAGAATATGACGAGCAATTTAGAGCGGAAGAAATAGCCGCAGAGTCTCGCGATTTTAGCCGGATGATTAAGGAACTACTGTCCGATACTGACAGTGACTACCCTACTAACAAAGTATGGCTAGGCACTGTCCTAATAAATGGGGTTGAAACACAGATCCAGATAGTCGCCACCCAAGAACGTTCGTTCTTCATAGACGAAAACTAACCAACAAAACAAGCCGCCATTGCGCGGAATTTTTGCATTGTAGGCGGACATAATAGTTTTCAAAATGGACAAGGTTAAGGGGTGAGCTCCCCAAGGATAATAACTATTTTGACAGTTAACATGCATCTTATTATTGCGTGATAATAATAAGTGCGTAAAATTCTTATTATTATCACATAACAATAAGGACGAATCGCTATGAGAATTTCACGACTGCAAAGTGACGTGCTAGTTGCACTGGCCGCTCTCGAAAGCAGGAACATTACAAGCGTGTCTCGTACCGACTTGCTCAATATCATTAACTCTGTTCGTGAAACCCCCGTTTTCGCCGTGGCGCTACGCGCATCAATGGAAACATTGCGCAGACACGGGCTCACGCGAACAACTAAGAACATGAAAACAAACAAGCTATCTTACTCAATCACAGGCGAGGGCCGAGCGCTTGGGATAGATATCACAGTACAGCGCGAAAGAGAAAAGGCCGTAGAAAATGAGTAAGAAAATGCAAGCTCTCGATATAGTTAATCGCATGAAGCAAAGCTATGACTGCCTCCTATTCCTTGGCGGCGAAGAAAAGCTTGTTGAGTCAGTAAGAGGCTGGCGCGGTCACTTTGTCACGATCATGAAAGAGGAAGGCAAGACACTTATAGAAAGCCTAATTGTCCTACTTGAACGTGCAAAGGGGCATAAAGACGAAGGAATGCTAATGCTGATACTGTTAGCCGTGGCGTTTGAATTAGCAGAAGAGACTCTTATACAAGGAACCGAACTATGCCTACCAAAACAACTCAGCACGGACAAGATTGGGCAATTGGCTCAATTATTGAAATGTATGAAGAACAGCTAGAAATTATCAGTAACTATGGTTCTAGCGGCACAGTTCGCACGATGGGCGAAAAGGCCGTGTTGATATCGACACCGGAATAATGGACGGGTGAAGTAACAGTGAAAAAGTAAAGGCGTCCCATGTGGACGCCTTTTTGATATTGGAACACCCCGCACACCCCAGTAAACGCTAGCTTATATCATTACCATTCATTCATTATGCTTTTTTTATGCCTTATTTATTGCTTTCTTCTTTTTTCATGCTACATTGAACTTACTTGGTCGCAAGACTTGCTCTTTAAAAATATAGCCTGTTAAAACTAAGACCAATTATGAGAGGTGAACCTTGGCGCTATCTGTCAACTGGTCAAGCTCCGCAAGAAGACAACTTAAAGCTATTGCTCCAAAGTTTAAGTCAGCAATTCTTGCGGATATTGATTTATTGTCAAATAAACAAACCACTGGTTTAGACATTTGCAGAATGATGAAAGCAAAAGACACTTACAGAATAAGAGTCGGCGATTATCGCATTGTATTTGTCTACACCCGCACCGAACCAAAAGCGATATACATTGAAGCAGTTGGCTCGCGTGGTGATGTTTACAAGTAAAGCTAGGGCGCAAGCGCGCCCTAGCTTTTTACCTACACATAAGACGGTACTTACTAATAAAAGGAATACCACAATAATCTACTAAGTAATTGAAACCACATGCATAAGTGCAAAGTATATTCAATATGTGAACAATACTAAGCAGAAATGCCAGATATAATAATCTATCAAAGTAGCCCTAAATGCGGCTAGAACTTTGACAACGACACGCCAAGCTTAGCCACATGACTAGGCAGAGCTTTGGCAACTAAAGTTATGCCACTTAATTAGCAATTAAGTGGCAACAATAACTACAGAGGTCATTATGATTCAATTCATCCGTGACAATAATAATCACGCTCAATTTGCTATCGTACCGATACATATATATGAGCGACTAAAAGATTTAATAAACGAAGAAGACTCCCCGCTTGACGATTTCTTAATGAACGTCAAAGAGGAAGATGCCGACGAACTAGATGCAGACATGCTATCTGGCATCCAACCGAGTGGCGGCGAATATACCCCCCACGCAGTCGTCAAGCTGATTGAGCTTGATAACATGACGCCAGCAGCCGCATGGCGAACGTATCGCGGCTTTAGCCAATCTGAGGCAGCTATAGCACTTAACATTGGACAGCCAACGTTAAGCCGCATGGAATCCAGAGGCGCTAACACAAGACCAGCGAGCAAACGAAAAATGGCTCAGCTATATCAATGTAGCATTGAGCAATTAGCATAAAAAAAGGGCGTCCCATGTGGACGCCCTTTTTGTTTGCACTGCTGACCGACAATCCCCCTTATGCGCAATCATGCCCTATTAACCATTTGTTGAACTTCGTGGGCTTCACTTGCCGGGTGATTATAATTATGGATAAAAAGAAAATAGTTTGGCGCTTACATATTTGATTAAACCTACCACCTGTTTGATTCGAAAACTCAAGTGCATGAATAATGTAAAAGCATTATTTTCGATGTCCGGTCCTAACAAGTGTAATCCTATTAAGCCAAACCACTGCCGAAGTGCTATTCCACGAATTCGGGATGCTAGCCAGCGGGTAGTTTAGGAAACTCATACAGGCGTGTAACATCTACACAATAGAGTTTCACGCTACCACTACCCTTTTTTGTATCGAACTTAGCAATAGCCTCATAGTAACGAGCCTTAGACTTACCCTTTTGCACATAAAAATACTCAGCAACTTGCATTCGACTACTGTTAAAGTTACTGACCAAACCAAACTCGCGATGAATCCCGCCAAAGGGAAAGTACGTTTCAAATCTGATGCGATCATCTTCTTTGAGATCACTCAGCAACACATCAACAGACGCAGGCTTGTTCTCTGAGCATTGACGCTCTGTGTAGCTTTTCGTTTGCTCTATTCCTCTCGTGCCAGCTAAACAACAGAAAGGGACGATGAACGCTACTAACATTGTAATATTTAAATTCATGGATCTCTCGCTAGGATTTAAAATTAACAGTGGTCTAACTGCTTAGACTTGCAATCTTTCTTAAGAAATTTTGGCTAAAAAATGAATGACTCTTAACGAAGGTAAGGCTATACATTTTTTAGCCAATAAAAAACCTAATAAAACATCAATGGGTTATCAACTTGCTTTAACAAAATTTTAGCTCGCGCCGCAGGACAAAAGCCCTGTGGCGCTGAACATAAATAATTACCATGTGAGCTACTTCCTATAGGTATAGGTCTTTTGTGGGGCGCTAACTACAGGCTGCGGGGCGACATAAACATTAGGAGAATGATGACTTTGTGGGTGTCCCTGACTTTGTGGGTGTCCCTGACTTTGTGGATGTCCCTGACTTTGTGGATGTCCCTGACTTTGTGGATGTCCCTGACTTTGTGGATGTCCCTGACTTTGTGGGTGTCCCTGACTTTGTGGGTGTCCCTGACTTTGTGGGTGTCCCTGACTTTGTGGGTATCCCTGACTTTGTGGGGCCTTATCCAGCAATTGCACTTGACCATCAAAATCTACGACAACCTCAGTAATTTGGCGCTTTTGATTATTTTCATCAGTCCATTTACGAGTTTTTTGCTTACCCTCGACATAAACCTGACGGCCTTTACCTGCGTAAGTATTAATAATTTCTGCTAACTTGCCCCAAACAACAATACGATGCCAATCCGTCACTTCCTGCTCAACGCCACTAGAGTCTTTCCAAGAGTCGCTAGTCGCTAAGCTAAATTTAGCCACTGACGAACCATTAGCCAGAGTCTTAAACTCAATTTCTTGACCTATATTACCTATTAAAATTACCTTGTTAACCGATGCCATTTTGTTACACCAAAGTTTACGATGAATTATCAATAGACTCATTTGAACACAAAAAAATTATCTCGCAAGAAATAAAAATCAAAATGCCAAGCCCATTTAAAATGGGCCGCCCCGTATAGTTTTTAAGTGTACACACGACAGTTTTTAAGTGTTGAAGTACACAAAAGGAGTGCTACAAACGGCAAGTTGAGTTATTTATGTTAGAGCCCAACACTTCTATATAAACAATGATTTAAGTGTATTGATGAAATTTTTTTTCAATACAACTACTTATAGTGTTAACTATAGAAATTGGCAAAACACGGACAATCAGATCAGCTTGTGATATAAGTAAAAAATCAACTTGAGTATATAAATTAGCCAGACAAAGTGCGCCCATTCAGCTTTATTTTATTTAAACAATAAAATCAATACATTAACACTCAACCCTAGTATTGCTAACGTTAAGTTATTTTAGTGATAGCAGCTAAAACACTTAAAAACAGTACGTCAAAACACTTAGATAAGGTGGTCAAAACACTTAATTAAGGTTGCGAAACACTTAAGAAAGGTTGGCAAACACTTAAATAAGGTTGTCTTAGGTCTGGATTGGATTTTCCCAGTATGTATAATGAAATTAGGTTGCGCCCCCATGTGGGATATCGCTAAATACACTAAATAACAGGTTTACATTGTGACTAAAAATCCAAAAGGCTCACAAGAAAAGTTAGAACATGAGGATTTCATCGTTCACCCCGAATACAAGCTACCATCAACATACAAAAAAAATCATAAATTGATTTTTAGTAGAGTCTCGTTGACAACTCACGAACAGAATTTATTCGCCCTATTCCTAATTCAACTTCAAAATATTGATTGGCGACCGGATGCGCGGCTTGAGATCAAGATACCTGCTCATAAATTAAGTGAGTGGCTAAATATTGAATCTAAAAATATCAGTACCACAATCAAAGTCATCGCTAAACGGCTACAGTCCAGAGTAATTGCTATCGAAAATGCAGCAGATAGCACTGAGTTTGAATCGCATACACTGTTTCCATCAGTTAAGTATGCTGATCGACAACTATCTATTATCCCAAATTATGAATTACGCGAGTTTTTTGTTGATACATCAAAGGGATATGCTTCTATTAACGTGATGAAACTACTTCGCTTTAACGGGCGTTATACAAAGACAATGTATGATATTTTATCTCGATTCAAAAACCCTGAGAATCGAATGTTTAAAATCGACATGGAAACATTAAAGGGCATTTTTGGCATCATTGATGGTAACGGGGAGCCAGTTTCAGGTAAATCAACGCTAATGGATAACACCAAATTCATAGAAAAAGTCCTCGTTAGTTCTATCGCTGAAATTGAACAGCTATGTAGTGAGGAACTAATCTTCTTCGCAGGTAAAGACCAAACATCAAGAGCCCCACGTCAGGGCATCACCATAAACAGAGTTGGTAAACTGATTACGAGTGTAACATTTGAGTATTTGTGGATAGACCAGTTTATCAAACAGCACCCGATGGACGAGAACACAGCTACAGATTATGCGTTGCATACAGAAAACAGAGAACGGACCAAAAAGGAACAGATTACCCAGGAGGAATTGGAGAAATTAGCTGTTGCATATTATGTGATTGTGACCGAGAACCCGGAGGACGCAAATAGCGAAAAATTACGGGCTCAATGCGTTAAAATATTTGAAAGAGTATTTGCGTTCTATCGTCAAAAAGCCGGTGCAAGATCACTCGATGTAGATGTAGAACCTGAAAAAGCCAATCTCGCTAAACTATCAAAGCTAACGCAATTGCTTGACCTCTAAACACTTAAAAACTGTCGTGTATCGACACTTAAAAACTGTCGTGTATTGACACTTAAAAACTGTCGTGTATTGACGCTTAAAAACTGTCGTGTATCGACACTTAAAAACTGTCGTGTATTGACGCTTAAAAACTGTCGTGTATCGACACTTAAAAACTGTCGCGTATTGACGCTTAAAAACTGTCGTGTATCGACACTTAAAAACTGTCGTGTATCGACACTTAAAAACTGTCGTGTATTGACGCTTAAAAACTGTCGGGTATTAACGCTTAAAAAAGGTGGTTAAACTAGAATTATACGGTATCGGTTTATGTGTAACTTCTTCTAAAAATAGCTTTAATACAATCAACACTTAAAAACTGTCGTATATATACACTTAAAAAAGGGAGTAAAACACTTAAAGAAGGGAGCGAAATCGGTATTTATGCAAAAGATCAGTGACTCCACTACTCTCCATTGGTTACTTTTTAAGCTGGTAAGCGGAACACTTAAAAACTGTCGTGTATTTACACTTAAAAAAGGTGGTCAAATACGAATGCAACAAAAGATAACCATGTATAATTTTCTTAAAAATAGTCATTAATTCAATCAACACTTAAAAACTGTCGTGTATTGGCACTTAAAAAAGGGAGTGAAACACTTAAAAAAGGTTGTCAAATGAGCAAAAACGTAAGGAATTAATGTTTTTCCCATTTCTTGTTGATTGTTTTTTAAGCTGACAAATTGTTACACTTAAAAACAGTCATGTGTACACTTAAAAACAGTCATGTGTACACTTAAAAACAGTCGTGTGTACACTTAAAAACTATCCTGTATACACTTAAAAACTATCCTGTATACACTTAAAAAGTGTAAAAAATAGTGGTTTAACTAACTGATTTAAAATGTAAAAATCAATCTCTATAGTCTTTTATATTTATCTATATTCTTTATAAAGATCATTATAAAGATCTTTTATAGGGGAAAGATCCTTTTTTGATCTCTTTTTAGATCGAAAGCAGAGCATTAAGATCCTTCTCACTTAGTTAACCAGTAGTTACTTGAAATAGTAATCATGAAGTATGCTTAGATAGAATCTAAAGTAAGTTGTATCAACACTCCTAGATCGCGCTAGATTCGATTTTGATCGCAATTAATTGCCAATGCCATAATATTGTTCTTAAAATGCAATACAGAGTGATACAGGTCCACATGTGTACACCTACCCCCTATGTTTATCAGTAAAACTACTTACTTCTCAATGCTACGCTCAATGATTCACGTTCACGTTCGGACTGAGATAAAGAATGTTGTGATTGAGTAAATTGTTTTTGCAATTCAATGTACTGCCCTTGAAGCGATGCAAGATTTTTAGAGTCTGAACGAAAATCTTGATTCTCACTTGTAAGCCGCTGGATATTTGTTACTTGATTTTCAAGCTGTATTTGCAACCTTGTATTTTTAGTACGTTCATCTGCGAGCTCTGCGACAGCCTTTTGATGAGACTCTAGTGTCTGCTGATGCAGGGCTTGCTCAATCTGACGCTTAGCTTGATCTACGCTTAATAACCCAATCTGCTCACGTAAAATAATTGTTTCTTGCTCAGCTTTGTCTGCACGAATGTTTGCGGCATTAACCAGCGACTCAGCTTCAGATTTAGCATTCTCAATTAAAAGTTGAGATTTAGTTTCAGCCATCCTTACTAGCCCTTCGGCATCCAACTTAGCTAACTCAGCAATTTTAGCGTATTCAGCAACTTTGACCTCGGCCTTTCTAGCATCCTCTACGGCAGATCCTATTTTGTTATTTGCGTCATTAATGGCATGAGTAGCTTTGGCTTCAGCTATTTCTATGCGATGTGATGCGTTCTGTTCCAACTCCGATATTAATTCAACAAGTTCATCGCGTTGGTCCTTCATTTCAGCCAGTAGAGTGCTTAATTTATCAGTTTTGCGATCAACAACAGTCTGCACTTCACTAGCTAGGAGTTTCGCAATAGCAGAACTACCTAGCTCGTCAGCCATCTTTAGCACTTCGGCACTTCGTTTATCATTATAGTCCCTCAAGTGCTGGCTCACAGTTTCGGTTCGACCACCAGTAACTCCTAGTAAGTTACGCACTGACGGCGTAATACCATTATTTAACATGTTAGTTGCGGCTTTAGACACTTGTTCAAAAGAAACGCTACTTTGTTCTTTCATAATAAAACCCTTTGAAACGATGATTGAATAATAATACAGCAATGGAAACGGGAAACAATTGTTTCCATAGTTAAACAGTTTCCGGTTAAACCATCAGTCATATTAAATTTCTATTTTTCACTGAGATTAAGAAACAACAAGTATTGTATGAGTACGCGATTAGTAGCGGCTAATGAGCTTGTTAAAATCTGTAAACAGGTTTTTTGTATAGTGGTGCGCTTTAACCACACATGACTGTTGAATACCGCACCTTTTAAGTGTATGGTATTTAAAAATTGATTAAATAGAGACACAAAGAATGAGCGAAAAACAGTTTACGAAAAAAATGATAGCCATAGCTGATAGGGCTAGAAAAGTTTTAACGAGCATGTCTGAATCCGTTTCAAATCAAAAAGTTGAGTTTGAAACAGACACGTTTCATCAGCGTTACTCAAAAGGTGCTGTTGGCAATTTACCGTTGTTAACGCGTAAAATCGTTGAGAAATCGATGCATGAAATGGAAGCTGAAGGTTATCAGTTTTCCAAAAAAATGAATGGTTCAGTCGAGGTTTATGATCTGCCAATTAGTCAGGTAATAGATATATACAAGCATCGTAAAATAACTCCGTTATGTAAAAGATTTGAACGTGGGTTAGTGCTGTTTATATGTAATTTGAAAGGCGGAGTGTCTAAAACTGTTTCAACCGTAAACATTGCTCATTCGCTGCGCTGCCACCCTAACCTACTCCAACATGACCTGAGAATATTAATTCTTGATGGTGATCCACAGAGTTCGGCATCTATGTTTTTAAATCACAAACATGCGATTGGGACCATTGATAATACGACCATCCAAGCAATTTTAGCTGACCTAACCCGAGAAGAACTTCTAGAGCATTTCGTGTTGCCTACGCAAATACAGGGCGTTGACATGATCCCTGCATCAATTGCTGATGGTTTCATTGCCGAACAATGGGTACAGCTATGCAAAGAGCAATTTGGTGACAATGTAAATCCGTGGGAATTGTTTAAAAAGAATGTAACTGAAAGATTAATAAATGACTATGACCTCATTATGATTGATTGTGGACCACATTTAGATTCAATTTTGAAATCTACACTGTGCGCCACAGACATACTTATTACCCCATTACCACCAACAACGGTAGATTTGCACTCAACATTCCAGTACATCGAACGCCTGCCACAGATAATTGATGATCTTGAACGTTCTGGTGCAGAAATTAATATACTCGGGCATTTAGCTTATATGACTCGTTTTTCTCAAACCGAGCAGGACAACGATAGCTCTATGATAGCAAATGCTGTTTTTGGGGAAGATTTGATGTTGACGAATATCCCTGAACTATCGGCATTTAAACGATGCGCTGAGACATTTGATACAGTAATTTCTGTTCACCCTGATAATTATACTGGTGACTCGCGTTCACTAAAAAAAGCTAGAACAGCTATAGATGCGTTTTCACTGACGCTTTTCCAGCATATTTCAAGGTTACGGGGGATATAAATATGGCTGGTAAAGGCTTATTTAAAACTGTTGGCCGTGTCAATTCGATGATTGAACGGATGGACCTAAATAGTGATGAAAGCGCAAAGCTGAATACAAATGTACAAGATTCTATGGTTATTCATTTGTCGTCTGGCCGCGTTGTCACATTTTTTAGAGATCAGGTAGCGGCTGAAAATGTGCAAACAAAAACGCATGTTCATCAGCACAACCCTCGTCCAAACGTGGATATTACCCCATTATCGTTACAAAAAATTGTTGCTTCTATTGCTCAAATGCAATTTGCAAACGTTTTAGCTACAAAGGACAAAAATGGATATGCGATTTTTGACGGCCAGCGGCGCAGGGAAGCGGCTATTATAGCTGGTGCCAATTTAAATGTTTCATACACTAACGAAGTTTTAAGTAAGTCCGAAATATTAGAAATCATTCAGTATGTTAAAACAGATGCACAACAGAGCTTGCGTGATGCTGGCTTGCTGTTTGATAAACTGATTTTAGAGTCTGAGATAGCTGCAAAAAATGATGGAACTGGGCAAACTAAACCATTGTCATTCCGCATGTTAGCGCGTCAATTTGATGTTTCATATTCATACGTTCAGCGAGCATTGAAATCTATAAAAATTCCTACAGAGGTAATTGCGCTATTGCCTAGCCCATCGGCAATAAACTCTACACAAGTGGACACATTATTTAAAATAACAAATATGCAAATGGATCTTAGTGAATTGCTAACCCCGTCTGTGATGGCTGATATTAATGAGATCATTGCTTATGTGCCACCACACAAAGATTCAGCGGGTATTTATGATATTAATGTCAATCGTAATGAACTTATCATCAACGTATTAAAAGCGGCTAGTAAGAGTGAACCTAAAAATGCACCCAAGGCGCGACTAGCTGAAAACGCAGAGCGTGATAGTTGGGTGACAATGCGTACTCATAAAAACAAAACAAATGTGGAGATAGTAAAACTTAATGAAGATGAAATTCAGCAGCTCAAGGATTTTTTGATTAACTTAGTTAGTAACAAACATTAGAAAAAGTAGACAGGTCGAACCGCCAAGCCTGACCTGTCAAACCAACACTGCTAAACCCTTAATCGGAGATTTATTCATGTCAGCAGAAAGAATGTTAGCACTCGCAATAGCGATTAACAATGCGCTAAGCAATAAAATACCTTTCACATTGCCAGCAATGAAAATGCGTGAGTTATGTGAAATACAAAGGATCTGTGTTGAGCTGAATGCTACAAAGAAATAAGATAGAAAATATAGAAAACAAGAGGCCATAGCGGTCTCTTTTTTTTTGATTAATTTCCAATAAATTTTTCAAGCTATAAGCCTAAATTGTAAGGGTGATTCTCAGGAATCAGTTGGCAAGGTGTGTTAGTGGGTGATTCTCAGGAATCAGTTCTAAATGGGCTTTGCTACTATCGTCATAACGTTAGGCCCAGTTTTCACCAAGGTTAAGTATCATACTTAAAAGGCAACGATTATCGGTACGCTGCATTTTCTAAAACGTTTATGCCCCATTTCGTGTTTCGGCTCGTTAGCTCAACCGAAAATTCCCACTCCTGCTGCCATACAAATTCTTATCTATTTGCCTATGCTTGGCCTTACCAGAAATCGACTAACAATGTATGGGTATACAGTCGTATTTAAATTTAGGTGTTTTGGTATGATTTTCAGACAAAATCAGTGCGCACTAATTCCATTCGAAATAAATAAAACTCTTTAAAATCAGGTAAATATAGTAACTGAATTTTAGTTAATA
>NZ_JAKKSC010000019.1:0-91959 GCF_025653705.1 Shewanella sp. SM87 | reverse complement strand
GGCCCAAATCATCGCGTCCATCGGCAATTTACGCCGTCTTAACGTCGCAACGCCCTGAGAGTCTAGGCAAGATTGAATTAACTCAGGTTCTAACACATCTGCTAAGCAGGTGAATTCGGTTAGGCGGGTAATATGAGTACGGGCGAGTGCTTCTGAGAGTTGCATAAAAAAATCCGATGACATGAGGTCATCGGATTTTGATCTTTTCAGCGAGATCGTCAAGCGATCTGTCTTAACTGATCGGCATTATGCGAATGCAGGCTTTTTTATTGAGTCAAATGACTATTTCATAGCATCGACAAATTACAGCGGATTCATCAACAATCCACGCATAGACAAGACACGGCGCAGTATCAACCCTGATGAATTAGGATTACGGGTCTGACGCAAATTATGGGCGATCATAAATTCTTGACGCAGATCCTGATCGAGATCTAACGCCTCGAACGCTTCGATGGTTAAGGTCTGTTGTTGATTATCAATCAATGACTTAATCACACTTAAAGGAAATGACTGTTCGGCATTAGCATTTAAATAGGCAAATGCGGTCAGTGCGATAATTTGGCCGAACACACTGAACAGAGCTAAGGTTTGTACTTCGTCAGCATCAACCTCCACACCTTCCATATCCGCTAAGCTATCTACCGCATCCGTTGCAATATCTTCAGTCAGCTTCCAATAACCTTGGACCAACTTTTTATAGGGCTGTGGCAGTTCATCGAGGCGTTCTTTTAAATAGAACGTAAAGGCGTAGCGATAGATATTAACTTGACCTAAGCGGATCAAAGCTTCTTTCAACGAGCGAGTTTTGTGATTTTCCACTACAGCAGCCTGTGCGGAATTACTGCGCATAAGCATGTGCGCTGCCAATGCGGGATCGCTCGAGATAATGTCAATCACATTACGAATGTCGCCTTCAGCAAGGATCGCTTTTTTGAGTGGAATTAGAATCCCTCGGCGGCCAATCACTTGCTCTTCGTTCGCTATGATAGCTCTAACTTGAGTAAAAACCTGTTGCTCAAGATCAGTCATAAGACACTTTACACCTGTTTATTAACAATAAGATGATTCGGTTACAGCTCACATCATACCTAAAATACTAAGAATTTCAGCCATAAACAGCAGAGTAAAATATAAATTACTCCTATTTAGTGATGACTGCCCGCTAACACTATAGATAACGACAATTAAACCACTCTACTAAAACGATATTCAAGACTATACCTATTTTAAGATTTATTCTTTGAACTCAGCGTAAAAACTAAAAAGCCAGACTGAGTCTGGCTTTGTTATTAGATAGCTCATTAATATTTAGAAGCGGTAGCCCACAGTGAAACGAATATCACGGCCTCGACCTGAGTAATAACCATTATATGTTCCACCACCATAATAGCCTGCGCTAACATAATCTTTATCGAATACATTATCGATACGCAGACTGGCAAGCCAAGCATCACGATTATAATTCAAGGCTAAATTACCAAGCACGTAACTTGCTAGCTTATCACCTTGATTAGCGTTATCGCCTTCGATAAAACGATCCCCCGTGTAGATAGCTTCGGCAAATACTTGGAAATGCTCAGCAAAATCCATGCTGACATAACCGCGTCCCGTGTGTTTTGCCACCCAAGACAGCTCTTTGCCATCGTTAGCACCATCGGTAAATTCGGCGTCGGTATAGTTATATTCCAGCCCTAGCTGCAGCGCTTTAGTGATCTGCCAATCCCAATCGGCACCCGCGCCATAACGACGAGAAGCGTCAGCATTGACGTTTGCACCGTTGAAATTTCCACCAATGGGTTTAACTGCACTCGAGTCATAAACAATTTCATCCTCTAAATCGAGACGATATAGGCTGACTCGCAGAGTTTGACTAGCGACAGCCCAATCCCAACCCGCCTCATAGGAACGGCCTGTTTGCGGCTTTAAGCCAAATACGCCCGGCGATGTATAAGCTTGCTCATCCACTTTGGCAAAACGGAAGTTATCATCGGCGCGCACATAGAGTCTGTGCTCCGCAGTTGGGCGGTAATTTAAACCCAGTTCGAATGCGTGGGCATTTTCGTCTAAATCCATGCCATTAGGATAGACATTGCCATCGACTAACTCATCGGTCACTCGTGCATAACGACCACCCACAACGTAACTTAAAGTATGGCTTAAAGGCACTGTAGCTTGTAGATAGGCGCTTTGCATTTGCTGCACATTACTGCGCGCCATAGTGTCAAAATCAGCCTTGCCACGGCTGATGTCTAAACCTGTGACTAGGTTTAGCTCGCCTTGACGCGTGCTGTAATTCGCTAACGCTTTAGGGCTAAACATTAACAGTGAGCGTGTGTTATGGCTGTTCGCCCCCCAATTAAGAGAAGACACTAAGGTATCGCTGTAATCTAAATCCGCCGCCAGCGCCCAGTTTTGATTAAGCTGATGCTTGTAACCCGTTCGCGCCGCAGTGGTCATCTCGTGGGCATACTCTACCTTATTTGATGAAGCACGGGGATCGTCTTTAAATTGCTTTTCAGTAAGCGAGCCCGGATTTTCACGATCGTTATCGTAGTAGCTGGTTTCAACAAAGAACGAGTCTGTGGCTGTTTTATATTGAATGCGGCCAAGAATAGAGCCGGTTTCGTTGGCATTATGCTGGCGATAGTTGTCACCTTGGTTGTAACTACCGGTGAAAAAGTAACGCCAATCTTTGTTGATCGCGCCAGACACATCACCACGACCTTCATAGGTATCAAAGCTACCGCCAGATAACTGCACGCTGCCGCCAGTATTTTCAGGGGACTTAGTGACAATATTAATCACCCCGCCCACGGCTTGATCGCCATAAAGTACACCTGCACTACCCGATAAAATTTCAATACGATCCACTTGATTAAGCGGAATGGCATTAAGGCTAGGTGCGGCGATATCGATATTATTGAGACGACGACCATCAAGTAAAATCAGCGTGTTATTAACGGCAGTGCTGGCGCTAAAACCACGCATAGCAAAGCTAGTTCCAATATTGTTATCCGAAATTTGAATACCGCTTTGACCGCGTAAGACGTCGGTCAAATTAGTCGCGCCACTCATTTCAATAGCCGCGGCATCAATCACATTCACATTGGCGGCAATATTTAACGGGGTCTTATCAGAGCGGCCGATCACGACAAGATGCTCGTCGACTTTAGCTGTGCTGGTATCGTCAGCCGCCATAACGGGCGCGATAATTGAAAAACTGCAAAGGCTGCCGATCAGCAGCGCGATTTTTGTTGGATTTGTTCCCATTTTACCTTTAACTCCTGCAAGGAAAACGGGGCATTGACGCCACGATACCGTTAATTCAGTCGTAAATACTGACGGTGATTATCGCATTTTGAGATCTGCCCACCGAAATCTCAAAAACACCTTTAGGGCCGGTCTCCGGACTTAGGCTATGTTAATCCATTAAAAGTTAGATTAACGCGAGACTGACCTTTCACATTCTGACTTTCGGGTTCAGTCTTGAACACACCAATCAAACGCGGTCTTCTCTCACCTTTTACCGTTGCGGGGGCAGTGCCAGAATTTCACTGGCTTCCCGATTATCTCACGACACTATCATCGTAAGCACCACAGAAGGTTGACTCAAAATTAGGTTCAAAGGGCGTACAATCTGTTAACGCCCAACAAGGCTCAGAGCATATCAGACCTGAGCGCGCGCATTATAGACGTCTATACGGATGAAAGTCCATTAATCTCAAGTTAGCGAGAAAACTCACATGAGCTAGAAAACACCATCCCAGTTTTTTGCCGCAGGTTTTGGTCTGTCTTTGCTCAAAATCGCCTGACGCTGCTCAGGGGTTTCGCATTGGGCAACGGGAGTAAAATCCAGCGGTTTAATCACTAACGAGTCAGCAGGTTGCACTGGCGACTTGTCGAACATTGGCAAATTCATCGACCAAGAGACCAGCTCCCCCTTTTCGCTGATGCCAACATAACCGTCATTTGCGCCATCTAACCAAGTAAGGCGCGGAATACGTGCAATCAACTTCTCCACATTTTCACGGTTGGCGCGATAACCAACAGGCACCACTTTGCCATCGGGACGCGTAAACACAAAGGAGGCAGGCCCTTGGGTAATGATGCTGCCTTCCTGCCAATATTTATCAAGAATCTCTTGGGCATAGTGAAACCCAAACATATGAGCGTAATCAGTATCGTCGGCCACTATTTGCGGCACGGCCTTATCCCGCAGTAATAAAAAGCCTGAGCCAATGCTGATAATCTCTTTTACCCCTGTGATATTGGTTTTTTTAATCCAATCGACACCACAGTTAATCCCATCGCCCCAAAAATGCGCATCCCCCGTAGGACTTAAAATCGCAAAGGCACAATTGTTTGCCGTCATACTCGCCACATCCTTTAAGGCGCTGCGGATCGAGTAAGCATCACTGCGCCAACCCCAACTCACCACAGTGCCGTCCTTTTTCAAGGCGGCATAGGTGTGTTGAAAATATTCGATCTTCGCCACATCCGTAAGCTGCGGGAGTAACTTTTTCATATTGGTCGACTCTTCAACCTGCCCCCAAATCACAGCACTGCCCTCTTTTTTGAGGGCGACAAAACTGCGTCCTCTGGCGAAGATATCGACAACATCAACTAATTGATCCTGCACATGTAAGCTATTGCCGCCGTAGGGGCCATAACCCCAAGTGTGTACCTTGCCATTAGCATCAAGGGCCGCAATGGCCTCTTGATTAGCGAACAACTTGGTAATATTGGTCATGCGGTTTTGCAGGGCTTTGTCGAGGCTCAATTTCCCTACATTACCCCAGTAAACCACAGTGCCATCTTGACGTAGCGCGGCAAACCCGTCCTTAACTGGGACGATTTGCTTAACTTGCTTAAGCTGCCCCGTCACCTCGCGGCTATCACCACCAGCATAACTGTCGCCCCAAGTAATCACCTCACCAGATTGTGTTAACGCCGCAAAGGCCGAACTGTTGGTGACTACAGTCTCGACTGTGGGTAAATCACAGGGAATATGGCGATACTGTGGACTCGGATTTTCCTTAAGTTGGAGCAGTTTGCCGTTATCAAACTGTAGCAATGACTCGTTATTACTTTCCACAACGGCCATAGGTTGAGGATCGCTACAGCCAGAGATCTGCATGGCAACCATGCCCGCGAGTAAAGCCTTAGGCCAAGTGATTCGATGAGTGAGCATTACTTATTTCCTTGTATTTGCTTGGATATGTCATTCAATGTTGTGCAGCGGACAGAGCGAGAATGGATTTACCTAACATCGCCTAGTGTCAAAAATGGGCAGAATTCTAGCAGCTTGTTGATAAAAAGACGAAAATGCTCACAGTTTACTCTGCAAGTCCCCTCCACAGGCTAGCGCCTAACTGATGGCATGCTATTCTAAGCACCCATCAGCGCTGTTTAAAGGAGTAACAGTATGACTCGCCCTATTATTCTGGATTGCGATCCCGGCCATGACGACGCTATTGCGCTCATTTTAGCTCTCGCCCATCCAGAGCTGGTTCCACTGGCCGTCACCACCAGCGCCGGTAACCAAACGCCGGATAAAACGCTCAATAATGCCCTGCGGATCTTAACCTTATTAAATCGCAGTGATATTCCTGTCGCTGGCGGCGCCGTCAAGCCATTAGCTCGCGAATTAATCATTGCCGACAATGTTCATGGTGAAACCGGACTCGACGGCCCTGCATTGCCAGAGCCCAGCTTTGCGCCACAAACACTCAATGCCGTAGAACTGATGGCCAAGAAAATTCGCCAAAGCGATAAGCCAGTAACCTTAATTCCCACAGGGCCACTGACTAACATCGCCCTTTTACTGGCGAGTCATAGAGAGTTACACGATAAAATTGAGCGCATTGTGCTGATGGGCGGCGCAGCCGGTGTCGGCAATTGGACACCTGCCGCCGAGTTTAATATTTTTGTCGACCCAGAAGCCGCCGATATTGTCTTTAAATCCGGTATTCCCATCACTATGTGTGGGCTCGATGTGACTCATCAGGCGCAAATCATGGATGAAGACATAGAACGCATTCGCGCGATTCAAAATCCAATTGCTCAGTGCGTCGCCGAATTATTGGATTTCTTTATGATTTACCACAGAGATCCTAAATGGGGCTTTATTGGTGCGCCATTGCACGACCCCTGCACTATCGCTTGGTTGCTTAAACCTGAGCTATTTGAGGCGCAAGATTGCTGGGTAAGTATTGAAACCCAAAGTGAGTTGACCTTAGGCATGACAGTGGTCGATCGCTATCAGCTAACAGGTAAAGCCGCCAATGCGACTGTGCTGTTTGGGATCGATAGGCAAGGCTTTGTCGATTTACTGGTAGACAGTTTACGCGTCTATGATGCAACTTATCTCAATCGCAGATAAAAATGACAGTGAGTCTTCTATGAGCCAGATACTCGTTATCGGCAGTGCAAATGCCGACCATGTGATGAAATTTGAGTACCTGCCCGCTGCAGGGCAAACCTTAATGAGCCGAGATTACCGCCTCGAACAGGGCGGCAAAGGGGCCAATCAAGCCGTCGCCTGCGCACGCTTAGCCAAATCAGGTTCACGCACTGATTTTATCTGCCATCTCGGCCAAGACAGTATCGGCGATAATATGCGTCAAAGCTGGATGAATGATGGCATCAGTGCGGAAGGGATCCGCCAAATAGCCGGACTGAGCACAGGCACTGCCATGATTTTTATCGGTGATAACGGTGAGAATACGATTGGCGTTGCCGCAGGTGCCAACGCCAGCCTTTCACCCGATGACTTAGAAGCTCATTACGCCCTGTTTGCTAATGCGGAGTACTTGTTAACACAATTGGAAACGCCCGCTGCCACAGTGGCAAAGGCGCTGCAAATAGCCAAGAATCTTGGCGTGACGACTGTACTAAATCCTGCTCCAGCGACGGCACTTGGCCAAGATGTACTCAAGTGGGTAGATATTATTACCCCCAATGAAACCGAAGCAGAAGCCTTAACGGGAGTTGAGATCAACCATCTTGATGATGCACAAATGGCAGCGCAACTTCTCCACCAGCAGGGAGTAAAGATTGTGGTCATAACCTTAGGTAACCGTGGCGCATATATCAGCAGCCCAGGTTTTAATGGGCTAATACCTGCGTTTGAAGTGCAGGCCATAGACACAGTCGCCGCAGGGGATACCTTCAATGGCGCCTTAGTTGTGGGCTTAAGCGAGGGCATGTCGATTGCTGCAGCCGTGGGATTTGCCAATGCAGCCAGTGCCATTACTGTCACTCGCCCAGGTGCACAACGTGCGATTCCCTATCGACAGGAGCTTTCGTACTAAAAACGTAAGACGTTCTGAAGTAGACGCCCTGCGTTAGAACCTACAAATTATCATTTATAAATCAAACATATAAATAATAACTTCTGAGTACTTAGTTCACTCCAACTAAGTACTCACCTATGTTTACCGCTAACAATTTTGCCGCCAATAACAATGTAAGCTTTCAACCGAAAGTTGCATATACATAATTTACACGCTGATTTCATTCCCATTTAATGAAGATTGCTTATGCTGGCAGGTGCATGTCCGAGTCAAAACGGCTCGGCTACCCTTGTTCAAATAAGGAAGTACCAGATGAAAGCAAAAAGCACAGCTTTACGTAACGTGACCAGCACTAGCCTAATCGGCCTAGGATTATTATTCGCTAGCCAAGCGAGTGCCAACGAATGTGAACTGAAAATTGCCGCCACTGATGCAATGCAATTTGACACTAAAGAGCTGTCTGTACCTGCAAGCTGTAAAGAAGTGACCTTAACCTTAACCCACTCAGGCACCTTGCCAAAAGCAGCCATGGGCCATAACTGGGTATTAACTAAGGCAGCCGATATGTCAGCAGTAGCAACTGAAGGCATGAGCGCCGGTCCTGATGCAGCCTATGTCAAAGCCGGTGATACGCGCGTTATCGCACACACAGATTTAGTGGGCGGTGGCGAATCAACGTCGATCACCTTTAGCACTGCCGGTATGAGCGCCACCGAAGCCTACCAATTCTTCTGCAGCTTCCCAGGTCACTGGGCGATTATGCAAGGCAGTTTCAAGTTAAAAGCTTAAAGGAATGGCTTAGCCTCACCTTAAGTTAGTCAATAAAAAAGCGGATCTTAGGATCCGCTTTTACATTTCAGCCATTGCACTAATCCATCATGGTCTTGGTTGGATGACTAATGGCGCAAAGCTCGTCATCGCATTACCGTTAGCGCCGTTCAAGTTAGGATATTCAACCCCTTCCTGTAAGGTGTAATACACGTCGACAAAGTCATCGTCATTGGTGAACCAAGCATCCGGCATCACACTTAAAATACCATTGGTGATTTGCGGGATCAGCGCATAACCCTGAGCTTCAGGATCGGGGATCGACTTTAAGATCTGCTCCGCCGCTTCCAACAACTTAGTGGCCAACACTTTATAGTTAGTGCCATCGTCATGCTCCATTAGGATCATGTCCGCAGCCGCCCAACGATAACGCTCCCAATGTATGATGATTTGATTCGGATAATAGGTCGTATCCGCATAATCTAAATAGGGCATTTCGACGATATCGAGCACAGGCTCTTCACGGCTTGGATCAACCCCAGTCACTATGCCGTAAATTTCGGCACGACCAGAAATCCACGGCTCATGGTCATCCTTCAAGGATATCTGTTTGATCACTGTGGTTGAAATAGGCTTGTCTGCCACCACCTGTGTTTGCGCACGGCTCAGTAGTGCGCCCTCTTTTTTCGCTGACTGCGCCTCGGCAAATGTCGCCCGCATCACCTCTAAGCCAGCCACAAAGGCTTTTTTACTATCGATACCAACCACAAACACCGGCTGCTGCGGCAGGTTATACACGTCTAATTGATGCACTTGCCCATAAATATCAAAGGCTTCAATATAATCCCACTGACGCTCGTCACCATCGGGCTCATAGGCAAATAGAGGAGACTCACCTTGCTGCCATGGGGTTAACATGGTTTCATCCGCCAGACGCACTTGCACCAGAGAATCTGCTTTGGCACTTAAGCCCTTCACTCGGCGAATTGATGCATCGGCTTTGGTGATCACATGATCATTGAGCCTATGTTGGGACAGAATCTCATCGGCATTCACTGCTAACTGATACTGGTTTATTTCAGTCTGTAAGATAGGCGCAAGCTGCGCATATTGATGGCTTAAATCTAACGCCAATGCCCGCTTAGTATTGGTTAACTGCGCTTGTGCATCCAAAGTCGAATCCTTTAGCGACGCTTGTAGTAAGCGTAACGCCTCTCCATCTAAGGCTTGGCCATAACTCAGGGTTGCCGAAGCCGACAAACACAGCAATAAACTGGATTGAAGTAGTTTCATAGGAGTTCCCTTACCTTGATAAAGTTAAACGTGCGTTCGAATTCCTTACATATGAGCACAGAGCAGCATCTAAGTAAATCAAATGATAATAGTTATCGTTAATTATTAATGGTATAGAGTACGTAATCCCGGCTAAATACGATAAAAACAAGCTAATGACAGCATCAACAGATCAGTCCAGCCGAACAGTGTGTATGAAGATAAACGAGGAAATAGAATGAAATGAATTGATATGCACAGTTTCGCGAGCGACAAAAACACAAAAGGCAGATCTTAAGATCTGCCTTTTGCTGTTCATCGCCAGAGTGACGTTTCAGAACGCTTTGAACGCTCCCTTACGATCACACTGGCTTGATAAGACAAGGTTAAACGAATGAGTGTTACTCTTCGTCGAAATCATCTTCATCAAGATCTTCGGCATCAGTAGCCGCTTCAGCCGCTAATGCTGCGGCTAATTTTGCTTTAGCTTGTTTCTCTGAACGACGTTTATTGCGCTCAGTTAACGTACCTAAAAACACTTGTAATTCAGTTAAGCCCCAAGCTTGCGCTTCGGCTTCGGTCGCAAAGCCATCATGGCTCTTAGACACAACCGTTTTAGTTGATGTCATGCGACGAGTAATTTCAGTTTTCCAACCGTTGTCGCCCTGTGTCACGCGAAAATCGTATTTTTTGCCCTTGCTCATTCTGCTCTATTTCCTAAATGATGCTTGTCACGTTTGTCTTATCAAGCGAACCAAACGCTCATCATAAAACAAAAGGAGCGCAGTGTACTTGATTTCGGCCCAGAAAGATCGCCCAGATGAAAATATTCATGCCAGTTTCATCGACTCGCTCAGTGGAGTCAATGCTCACATCTAAAGCAACACTGTGCATATATCCCGACCGTCCTCTGTCTAAGGCAGTTTATCGCAAGCTAGCGTGCCTTAGATAATCGTCGTGCAAACGGTATATATTCTTGTTTATGTCATACAAATAGGCTTTTTCAGTCACATTAACACTTTAGAGTTTCTGATTAATATTAATAATTTACATCATTACTCATAGGTAAATCTGATGAAACTACGCCCTATTTCGTCGCTCTCACTCGGCCTGTTAATTGCCACGAGCGCTTTATTAGCCGGTTGCAATAATGACGATGATAACGCCGCTATCACGCCACCCACCAGCAAATCCGTTCCTGCTCAAGTGGGAGAAAGACCCTTATTCCTCGTTCGTCAAATGCAAGACAGCACACTTAAAACCCGCTTAGAACAATGCACCACTGACAGTTTTTATCGCAGCGAATTTTCTATCGGTCACCGTGGCGCGCCAATGAAATTCCCTGAGCATACAAAGGAATCCTACCAAGCGGCTATCGATTCGGGCGCAGGCATAGTCGAGTGTGATGTCACCTTCACCGCCGATAAAGCTTTAGTTTGCCGCCACTCACAGTGCGATCTTGCCAGCACGACCAACATTTTAGCCATACCCGAACTTGCCAATAAATGTTCGAGCCCATTCATTCCTGCCGATCCCGCCAATGGTATCAGCGCATCGGCAACCTGTTGCACTAGCGATATCACCCTCGCCGAATTTAAAACTCTCAAGGGTAAGATGGAAGGCAACAATCCGAAAGCGACCACTGCGGCCGAATTCATCAATGGTACCCCAAGCTGGCGCACCGATCTTTATGCTGACAATGGCACCTTGATGACCCACGCTGAAAGTATTGAAATGTTTAAAAAAGCTGGTGTAAAGATGACGCCTGAGCTAAAAGCCGCCAGCGTATCTATGCCCTTCGATGGTTTTACTCAGCAGGATTACGCGCAAAAAATGTTAGATGAATACACGGCGGCGGGCGTCGATGTTTCGCAGGTATTCCCCCAGTCATTTATTTTGGATGACATCAAATATTGGGTCGCCAACGCCCCTGAATTTGCGAAGCAAGCCGTGTTTCTCGATGACAGATACGATTATAACAGCGCCTTTGATCCGCAGAATTCTGCCACTTGGTCACCATCAATGGCGGATTTAAAGACCCAAGGCGTCGAAATTATTGCGCCGCCACTCTGGGTATTAGTCGCCTTAGATGCGGATAAGAAAATCATTCCTTCGGAATACGCTAAGGCCGCTAAAGGCGCTGGGCTTAAGATCATCACTTGGTCGCTGGAGCGATCTGGTTTATTAAAAAATGGCGGCGGCTTTTACTTTCAAAGCATTACCGAAGCGATAGATAATGAAGGCGATACCTTTGAATTACTTGATGTACTTGCGAAAGATGTCGGCGTGATTGGAGTGTTCTCCGACTGGCCCGCCACTGTGACTTACTATGCTAACTGTATGGATTTATAAGTCATCGATATAGAAAACAAAAAATGCGTTAACGATTAATCGTTAACGCATTTTTTTTATTGCGAAAATAATCTATATCTCGCCGCGAGCTATTTAAACAGGTGCTGGATATTCTTTAAATCGCCCTTACCTTCGGCAATTTCTTCAGGCGTTAAACCTGTGACTTCGTGCGGGAAAACTAACCAGTCTTCAGAGGCATGAATGTAATAGTCGGGTTTTAAAGGCACTGCGGTATTTTTTGGCTTGTAATAAGGGCAAGCGATACGGATATCGGTTGGCATATTTAGGCGCATCAGTTGGCTGAGTTTTTCTTTTAATGCATGAATACTACGGCCAGAGTCAAACACGTCATCCACAATCAACAAACCGTCACTCGCGTTCGCATTTTCAACGATGTAATGCAGACCATGAACTTTGATTTCTTTGCTTTGTTTGTCGGTGCCAATCCCATAATAAGAAGAGGTACGCACGGCAATGTGATCGGTTTCAACTTGTTTAAAATCGAAAAACTCCTGTACCGCGATCCCGATTGGAGCACCGCCACGCCAAATACCCACGATAAATTGCGGACGAAAGCCACTCTCATACACTTGCGAAGCTAATAAAAATGAATCTTCCAGCAATTGCTGCGCGGTAACAAAATACTTTTCTGACATGACACAGTCCCCATCACATTGATTTTATTCTTAGGTCGTTAAAGCTTATGACCCCTGTAAGGTCTGTTCGGCGGGTAAAGGTTCCCAAAACACTAGAACAGCTTTGCCTTAGCAAGTGTAGGCAGCCGCCGAATTTTGGGAGCGAATTTTATACCAAAAAAATGCGATGTGCTGCAGTAATAGTAAGAACTTGCGTGACAACAGACATTTATTTTGCCTTTTAAAGCCAAAAGCAACAAAAAGGCCACCCTAAGGTGGCCGATAAACAAGCGAACAATACCGCATTAAACGATAGGCGTAATCACATGCTCGCCTACTTTTGCCTTAGCGCTATAACCACGGGCCGTTGCGACTTGGAAATCCTTCGACAAAATGGTATCCACATAATGCCAGTCGCTGCGCACCTCATCAGCGGTAAAGGTGAGCGTCATAAAGCCTCGGTCTTTTAAGTTAGCGTACTTAAGATCTGGCACTAACTCGACGATTGCCGCCTCGGTCGCGGGGATCTGTTCCGCTGGCAGATTCAAGTAATATTCAAGGCCTGGCGATGATACTGAGCTAGTCGCAAACTCAACACCCACAGTATCGCCTTGCACGTCTTTAAGCTCGTTTGCCCATGCATTATGGGTGTCACCCGCGATCACAACTAGGTTAAGATTTTTCGATTTAGCCGTACCTAAAATCACTTCACGCTCATAGGCATAACCATCCCAAGCATCTAAGTTGTACGGGATTGCAGGTAATTGCAGCAGTCCGATAACTTCTGGCGTGAGTAAGGCTTGATTGGCTTGAAGATATTGCAGCTCTTGGGCAGTAAGCGTGGGATCATTTGCCGCCGCACGGGCCGCTAACTTAGCTAAAGCCCCTAACATAGCAAATTGAGGAATGCTCATCTGCTGAGTGGCAATCGCAGCAGGCAATGACATCTTACCCATTAATACCTGCTGTCCCAGTACTTGCCACTTGCCTGTCGACTGTAGCAATGTGCCCTGCAGCCATAATAATTGCGTCAGCCCCAGCATAGTGCGAGTGGTCGAAGTGACATCAGCAAGGAAACGCTCTCCCGCAAACGAACCCGTGGTAGGATCCATATAATCGGCATAATCGAGCTGTTTATCACGGGCTAATACGCGAGTATCCAACATATGCAGATCGACGAGATTGCCGTAACTGAAGCTGCGGTAAATCTCTTCATGGTTCCCTTCACGCCATGGGCGAATCGGTAACCACTCGAAATAAGCTTGTAGTGCCGCTTCTTTACGAACGGCAAAATCCCCTTCGCCTTCGTTGTGATTCTCGGCACTATCACGCCAAGTATCATTGGCCACTTCATGGTCATCCCACACTGTGATAAAAGGCACTTTTGCGTGTAACTTTTGCAGACTCGCATCGGTATGGTACTGACCATGGCGAGTGCGGTAATCACTCAACGTCAGCAACTCATTGGCGGGTAACACTTCACGGCCCAATTCGGCAGCATGCTCACTGGCATAACCACCGCGGGCATATTCATAGATGTAATCGCCTAAATGCACCACAGCATCTAAATCATCCTGCGCCGCCGCTAACTCATAGACGTTAAAATAACCGGCAGGAAAGTTAGCACAGGACATCACGGCTAATTTGACTGAGCTAACGTCACCCTCAGGCAGAGTGCGGGTTTTACCCACAACTGAGGTTTTATCACCCGTCATAAAGCGATAAAAGTAGGTTTGCCCGGCACGTAAACCACGGGCATCAATCTTAACCGTGTAGTCACGGCTTGCATTAGTGACAGTCTCACCTGTAGTCACTAATTGACTAAAGGCCGCATCGCTTGCCACTTGCCAACTCACTTTTACATCGCTCTCAGACTCAGGCGTGACACGAGTCCAGAGGATCACGGCATCGACTGCCGGATCGCCACTGGCAATCCCATGTAAAAATTGCGCGGGTACAGAATTATCATCATTACTATCACTACAGCCCATCAAGCCGTAAGAGATCACAGCAACGCCAACACCTTTGGCCGACATAGCCAAAAAGTCACGACGAGTTACGGTACGATTCATTATTATTATTCCTTGTTAGAAAAGGCTTCACTGGTATGAGGTCTAATGAGACCCCGATTGTGAGACATCACTGTTACACATTTGTGACACCTTTGTCAGCCTTTTATGATTTCTATCAATTCAAATACTTATACTGAATGGCGTACTTTATTTAAGCAGGGCTAGCGCAGCGAACAAGGAAGCTGCTAACATCGGTGCAGGCTAACGCAGCGTGTTAAATGCACGCCTAAGAATGGCAAGAAAAGGAATTTAACAATGAAAGTCAGCGATATTATGAGTGATCAAGTCATTTGCATCAGCGATGGCGCCAGCTTGAAAGATGCCCACCATCTGATGCAAACCCGTGGCGTACGCCACTTACCTGTGATATCTGAAATGGATGGCACCCTCGTTGGCGTACTCACCCATAAAAAGATGATCGCCAGCGTGATGACTATGTTGAATAAATACGGCCAAGGCGCGCTCGATCGTAAGGAGCGATACACGCCGATCAAAACCGTGATGGACCAAGACTTTCAGCATCTTACCGCCGACGAGCCCTTAACTGTGGTGGTGGAATATTTTATCGAAAACAAACTCGGCTGCTTGCCCGTTGTCGATGTTGATAAAAAGGTACTCGGTATCGTCACTTCATCCGACTTTATTAAGCTGTGCCGTACCCTGCTGCAACAGCAAGCGTAACGTTTTACGCTCCTTTTATTCTATGTCAGCCTTTTACTACGTAAAGGCTGGCGTTGTATTTTTTATAAACTGTATTTTCTATAAAAGAAAGGATTCCCTTGGCTAAATTACTCTCCCAGGAACAATTTATTCGCGCCTATGAATGCGCAGAATTTGGCTGTTTTGCCAATCAACAACAACTCGCCAAATTACTCGCCAATCCCGATTACGACTTTTTACATCAAGACAGTACCTACTTTGGCAAAGCGGCGACACAAATCACCTGTATCAGTGACTTACAAAGTATGGAGGAATTGCATTTTGTCGCGGCCAACTTGAATTGGGATAACGATGATCCCGACATGGTCAGGGCGATTATCGAACATCCACTCTGCGACGCAGGTACCGCCTTATTACTCTACTGGTACGGACAAGGCTTTTATTACTCCACGCCAGAGACGCTCGATACACCTTTTGGACAGCTATTCAAAACCATAACCGATAGATTTGTTGCGCGCGGCTATGCCAGTTATAAAATCCATTTTGACCCGATTAAAGAATGTTTTATGCCCTCATTAGAAGACGTTCTTACTAGAGGATGCCAAATTCCAGGGGCTATTTTTGCCCCTTATAGCACTATGGAAATCGAAACCTATGAAGGGCACCCAAGGTATCTACAATTTAAAAATGAACTGCTGAAATCGGGTAAATGGGGCAAACAATAAGCGTTGATCTTTTGATATCAGAACAGTTTAAGCTGGGGTTACTGGCGGAATACGCGTAAAACGCTGCCAGCGGCACGAGCGCCAGCGATACACCATAATCAGGCCGCGGATCCATTCATCTGCCGCAACGGCAAGCCATGCTGCAAGCACGCCGTAACCTAAATGCAAGCCAAAGAACCATGCCAATAGCACGCCAATGCCCCACATGCTAAAGAGGCCAACCCGCACAGGGAACGCCACATCACCCGCGCCTTTTAATGCCGAAATTATCACCAGATTAAATACTCGCCCTGTTTCGAGCGCGATTGAACCTGCCAGCAATAACGCTGTTAGTTGGATGACTTCTTCGTTTTCACTTAGCCAGCCAACAATAGTGAATCGCTGCCAGTAGAATACTAAGACGATACCAAGGGAAACCATAAAGCCCACCAAACAGTAACGCTGCACCCGAGTGGTGATTTCATCGAACCATTGTTTACCCACATAATATCCGGTCTGGATTTGCGTCGCCTGCCCAAGTGCGACTGCAAAACAATAGATAAAACGGCTAATGTTCAAGCCATAGGTGTAGGCCGTGAGCGATAAAGTGCCCATCTGGCTGATAAAGTAGATGATGGTCATCTGAGCCACATTGTAAGACAGCATCTCGCCAGCATTGAGCAGGCCAATACGCATCACACTCCAATAAGTGCTGCGCGGTAAGAGCTTAAGTCTTTGCAGTGGCAGCGGGATTTGCTTATGCCGGATCACCATCAGCATGATAAACGCACCGATGATCTGGCTGGTCACTGTCGATATCGCCACTCCTGTTACCCCATAAACAGGTAAACCAAAGGGTGAATACAGGGCAATATAATTACCGATCACGTTCATTAAGCCCGTGCTCGAGGTCACTAACATGGCCGAGCGGGTAAAACCGTAACTACGCAAAATAGCGGCGAAGGCAATGTTCATCACTAGCCCTATGCTCAAGCTGCCGCAAATCACCAAATAGTCATATCCAAAACCAGCCACATCGTGCTCAAGTGCAAATAAGCCGATAATGCCCTTAGCACCAAAGAACATAGATGCGCCCATGACCAAGGCTAATACCAAACTCAATACGACACTCGCCACCCCGATATCGACAGCCTGCTGCGGTTGGCCTGCCCCATTGCTTTGGCTAATCAAAATACTTGCGCCCGTACTCACCATCATGGACATGACCATCATGAAGAACATCAACTGAGTCGTGAGTCCCACTGCGGCAACCGCATTATCGGAATAATGGCTCAGCATAAAGATATCGCTGATCCCAAGCAGAGATTGCAGCAAGGTCTCGATAAAAATCGGCCACGTCAGGGCAACTATGCCCATACGCTGTTGCAATGTTTTGGGTGCTTTTGCCACGAAAGATTCCTGCAAATAGAGAACGAATAACGAGTGTGGTCGCTGGCTCAATGTGTCGCTCAAACAGCATCTTGGCAACCTATATTTTAGCCAAGAGACTGAAACCCACTTTCACAAATAGACATCAAAGTGCTATCGAACGCACAATCAGGCGGACATTTAAGCGCATTAAGCCTGACAGTCAATTAAGTTGGTAATTTTCTTACAAGACACCCTACAACTCAATCTGTAATAGTGAAAAAGATGCCGACTGCAACCGTATTCATTACTGAGTTAATACCAAAGTTAATTTCCGCAATCATGATAGAGCTCATGGCTGAGTGTGAATCTAGGCTACCAATTCAATTAAGCTGCCGATAAACTCAGCCCATTGCAGAACAGCCGAGCGCACTAAAAATTGAGGGAGTATTAAATGAGCCAACTCTATTTAGAAGAGGGAATTAAACAATTGGTTAGCGAGTTTATCGCGGCGGGTTGCCCATCGGTGCGAGAGCAAACCATTGAGCAACGTAGGCAAGGTTATATCGCCAGCACTGTACTCGCAGGTGAGCCTGAAGAGGTGTTCGAGGTTAGATCTATTTCCATCGAGGGGGCAGAATTAACTCTGTTTAAACCCTCGGCGGCAGACAATTTACCTATCGTCATTTACTACCATGGTGGCTGTTTTATCAGTGGCGGCGTTGAAACCCACAATCAACAACTGCGAAAACTCGCCAATGATTCTGGCGCACTGGTGATCGCCGTTCGCTATCGCCTCGCCCCAGAACATGTTTATCCCGCAGCCCACGACGATGCCTGCCATGCCGCAGAAGTCATCTATCAACATTGCCACCAATGGGGCGGTGATAACACCAAAATCACCCTAATGGGCGACAGCGCCGGCGGCCATTTAGCCCTAGTCACTTGCCTGCGTTTAAAAGCCAAAGGGCAATGGTTGCCACACAAACAAGTGCTTATCTATCCTATGCTCGATGCCACCGCGAAGAGCCAAAGCTATAGCGACAATGGCGAGAAATACATCATCACCCGCGACACCTTGCTCACAGGTTTCGATCTGTATTTAGATTGGCACCCCAGAACCGATGCAGAAGCCAGTCCACTACGCCGTGATGACTTAGCAGGCTTACCCGAAACCCATATCATCACCGCCGAATTCGATCCGCTCGTCGATGAAGGTGAACAGCTATTTAGGAATCTATTAGAGGCTGGCGTCAATGCCCACTGCCGTCGTTATCTTGGCGTCATCCATGGTTTCTTCCAACTCTCGGGCGTGAGCCGTTCCGCTCGGGATGCCATGGTGCAGGTGACTAATATAGTGAAGAGAGCCTAACGTCATACTTGATGATTAATTCATTCATAAAAAAGGCTTTCTATCAAGATAGAAAGCCTTTTTTAACCGTTTGATATTTAAATTTAAACGGTTTTCTTTCGATACGCCAAGAACAACAAGACTATACCTACGGCTAAAAACGGTAAGCTCAGAAGTTGTCCCGCACTTAAGAAAGTTTCAGAGTAAGCCGCTTGGCTAACTTTAATCGACTCAATCGCAATTCGCGCACTAAACACCGATACCAGAAACAGGCCGAAAATAGCCCCATGTCTTTGTTTAATCTGCGTGTATTGATACAAAGCATACAGACCAATAAAGATAGCTAAATAAGCGAAAGCCTCATAGAGCTGTGCTGGATGTCTTGGCAACATGTCGACACGGGCAAATATAATGCCCCAAGGTTGAGCCGTAGGATCGCCTAAAATTTCTGAGTTGGCAAAGTTTGCCATACGCACAAAAAAGCCAAAAATGGCGGTGGCGATAGCGAGTCTGTCCAACAAAAACAGGAAGGGTAGCTTCACTTTACGTTGGTAATAATACAAGGCCAGAATCGCGCCTAAACCACCACCGTGGCTGGCAAGTCCGCCTTCCCAAATCGCCAAGATCTTAAGCGGATGAGCAAAGTAATAAGTCGGATCGTAGAACATACAATGGGCCAAACGCGCGCCCACAATAATGCCAACCACACAATAAATCAGTAAATTATCAAGGGACTCAAGATCGAGATTTTCCTTGATATAAATCCGCTTCATCACCTGAAAACCAGCAGTAATAGCAAGAGCAAACAGGACTCCATACCAATGTATTTTTAGTCCCATAAACGAGATTAATACAGGATCGAGCTCCCACACTAAGTGTTCCAAATTCAATTACTCCATAACACTTGGTACATAGAGGTACGCCAAAAAGCATGTTTTACGTGGTTAAACGCCAATAGACAAGCCTTGTCGCGGGGATATCTTACTATTGAGTCAAATTTAATGACTCAGAGCGACCTTGGTTTTGCCGAATGAGGCAATGCCAACCAAGTTACCATTTAACAAATCAACTAGCTAAATTTAACTGACTTTAGCCCCCCCCTAACGGCTCAGACGTTGGATGATGTCACTATGCTGTGGATATTGGGCTAACAAAGTTTGTTGGCTAAACAGCTCAAAATCATCAAAGGTAAAACCAGGCGATACCATGCAGCCCACTAATGAAAAACCATCTTGATTCATGGCTGAACCAAAGATACAGCCCTTAGGGACTAAAAACTGTGGCCGCTCGCCCGCAGCTAAATTAAGCCCTAATTGCGCCGTCGTGAGCACCCCATCAGGATCAATCATGTAAATCGTCAGCGATTGCCCCGCATGGAAATACCACATTTCATCAGCTGTCAGACGATGGAAATGGGAAACCTCTCCCGTACGCAGCAAAAAATAGATACTGCTCCATAATGCCCGAGTCTGATCAAATACCGTTTCTGAACGATAGGATGAGCGGTAATAACCGCCTTCAACATGCTGCTCTAGCGCTAAATGTTCAATAAAATCATCTGCAGTATGCATTATAAATCCCTGTGTAAAATTAAAACCACAATTAAGGCCCTAGATTCTACTCGAAAATCATCTGTCCACTAAACACCGCAATGAAGCTTTTTGAACATAAGCACAAACGCTAAAGTTCAAGACATCACGACTGACTCGATACGATCGCAGGACTTAGGTTTTAAGCCTCAACAGGGATACAACTCTGCGCCATCGAACGCTCTGATGCCTTGGTAAAATCGCGACGACAAATAAATTGTACGGCATATTGTTATGGTTTGTTGTTACCCACAAAAGCGGCTAAATTGTAATGAGTTCGCAGGATGCATTCGCGGCTAAAGCGCCAAAGAGTAGTTTATCTATGATAACTTGGACACGCGGACTTAAGGTTGGGTGATTTTCCACAGGGATTTTAATCGATGATCAAAATAGAAGAAATGGCTTTAGTCCTTGATGCACTTCCTGATCCTACTTTTGTTCTGTCAAAAAGTGGTAAATACATTGCCGTCTTCGGTGGTAAAGATGACCGTTATTACCACGATGGTAGTGGTCTAATCGGCTTGTATCTTAGCGATGTGTTAAAGGCTGACAAACTCAATTACTTTTTACAGGTTATCGAAAGTGCATTAACCAGCCGAAAATTACTGATCGAAGAATATGAATTGAGCAATAAAGATGTCAAAGGCTTACCCGATATAGGCCCTGAACAACCCATTTGGTTTGAGGGACGCATTCAAGCACTAGACTTTCTGGTTGATAATGAGCCTGTGGTGCTTTGGGTCGCCAGTAATATTTCCAAACGGCATGAGCTTGAACTGCAACTACGTCAGCTAAGCGATACCGATCAGCTGACAGGGCTGTATAACCGTCGCCGCTTAGAACGTGATTTAACCTTTCAATTCGATATATTTCAGCGCCACCGTATTCCCACCTCAATCTTGATCCTCGATTTAGACCATTTAAAGTCCATCAATGATCAGTTAGGTCATTATGCTGGCGATCAAATCATCATCGCGGTTGCCGAAACCTGCCGAACTCAATTTAGAAAAACCGATAGCGCGTATCGTTTTGGTGGCGATGAATTTGTGATTGCCCTACCTGGGGTAGAGCATTCGCAAGCGGTTGAATTTGCAGAATACCTCTGCGATTGCTTTTACACTGAGCTGCAAAAATATGCGGTCAATGGCTTGTTTGCTACCGTAAGCATTGGAGTCGCTTCTATCGAACCATTGGATAAGTCCTATGAAGAAACGCTTAAGCGGGCTGATGCCGCCTTGTATCAAGCTAAACGTAACGGCAAAAATCGAGTTATATCAAATACAGCCTAAGCGGGCTGAACATTTCAAACCACACATAGCAATAACAAGCGTCCTTAATAAGTGATAGCCACAAGTGCTCATAAGAAGCGAGAATCAAAAGAGCAACAAACAAAAAAGCGAACCAAAAGGTTCGCTTTTAAACACATTAAGCTAATGCCAAATAACAGAATTAATTCAGGTTTTTCGCAGCTTTACGGGCTTGATGCAGCTTCTTATAGCTTTCAATCAATCTTAAATGCGGCTCAATGCCTTCGAGCTGCATGCTGGTCTTAGTTAAACCATAAAAACGCACTTTACCTGTGATTGAGCCAACGACGTTGTCCATCACTTCTTTACCGAACATACGGTTGAAGTTATGGATAAAATCATCAAGTTCTAACTCTTCATCTAAGGTCACTTCCAGCACAGCATTCATGGCTTGGTAGAACAGGCCACGTTTAACGGTATTGTCGTTAAACTGTAGGAACTCACCGACCAGCTCAATCGCGTCTTCGTGTGCACCGAGTGCCAAATAAATCAGGATCTTAAGCTCAATAATCGTCAGTTTTCCCCACACGGTATTTTCATCAAATACAATGCCGATTAAGGTGCGAATATCCGTGTAGTTATCGAGTTGGCTTTCTTCTAAACGGTTGACCAAATTAGCCAATTGCTTAGTGCTTAACGAATGTAGATTTAAGATATCTTCACGGTACGCCAGCGCCTTATTGGTGTTATCCCAAATCAAGTCATCAACTGGATAAATCTCAGAATAATCAGGAACTAAAATACGACACGCCGATGCGCCTAAATCGGTAAACTCGGCGATATACACCTCTTTACCTAACGCTTCTAAGATCCCAAACAGGCCGTCGGCTTCTTCTTCGCTGGTGCCAGAAAAATCCCATTCGCAGAATTCATAATCAAATTTACTGCTAAAGAAGCGCCATGAAATCACTCCTGTTGAATCAATAAAGTGCTCAACAAAGTTTTCTGGCTCGCTGACCGCCATGCTGTTAAAGGTCGGTTTTGGCACATCGTTTAAGCCTTCAAAGCTACGGCCTTGCAGCAATTCAGTTAGGCTGCGCTCTAACGCCACTTCAAAGCTTGGGTGCGCGCCAAAGGAGGCAAATACGCCACCCGTTTTCGGGTTCATCAGGGTGACGCACATCACAGGGAACTGGCCGCCGAGTGAGGCATCTTTGACCACAACCGGGAAACCTTGCTCTTCTAAGCCGTTAATGCCTGCGAGGATGCTTGGGTACTTTTCTAGTACAGACATGGGCACATCGGGCAGGACAATTTCTTGCTCAATGATTTGGCGTTTTACAGCGCGCTCAAAAATCTCTGATAAGCACTGCACATGGGCTTCTTGCAGGTTATTACCCGCACTCATGCCATTGCTTAAGAACAAGTTTTCAATCAGGTTCGACGGGAAGTAAACCGTTTCACCGTCAGATTTACGAGTATAAGGAATCGCACAGATACCGCGCTTAATATTGCCCGAATTAGTATCAATCAAGTGCGAGCCGCACAGCTCGTCGTCTGGGTTATAAATCTCTAAGCAATAGTCATCGAGAATACCCGCTGGCAGCGTATCGTCTTCCTCTAACGCAAACCACTTTTCATTGGGATAATGCACAAATTCGCTATTGGCGATTTCGGTACCAAAGAATTGATCATTATAGAAAAAGTTGTTATTCAGACGCTCAATAAACTCGCCGAGTGCCGAGCACAGCGCGCTTTCTTTGGTCGCGCCTTTACCATTGGTGAAACACATTGGCGAAGCGGCGTCACGAATGTGCAGTGACCACACGTTCGGCACTATGTTACGCCATGATGAGATCTCTATCTTCATTCCAAGATCGGCGAGCATGCCCGTCATATTGGCAATGGTTTGCTCCAGCGGCAGATCTTTACCCAGAATAAAGGTGCTCGATGCGCCATTAGGCTGACCCATCAACATGGCATTGGCGTCTGAATCTAGGTTCTCAACGGTTTCAATTTTAAATTCTGGGCCAGTTTGCACCACTTTTTTAACGGTACAACGGTCAATCGAGCGCAAAATACCTTCGCGATCTTTCTCCGAAATATCTTCGGGTAACTCAACTTGAATTTGGAAAATCTGGTTGTAGCGATCTTCTGGATCGACAATATTGTTCTGCGACAGTCTAATGTTATCCGTTGGAATATCACGGGCTTTGCAATATACCTTCACGAAATAGGCCGCACACAGGGCTGACGACGCTAAGAAATAGTCAAACGGACTAGGGGTAGAACCATCACCTTTGTAGCGGATTGGCTGATCGGCGGTCACGGTAAAATCATCAAACTTGGCTTCAAGTCTAAGATTGTCGAGAAAATTAACTTTGATTTCCATTGAATATGATTTCCACTAAATATGCGAGTCTGTAGCAGCCCATCGACCAAGTCGCGTCATTGGTAATGAGTCATTAAGGGTGAATTATCGGTGTTTTTGGCCCATTAGTCTTGGGTTAATTATGTTAAAAACCATAATCAGGCCATTTACGGCTGAGCTTGACGGTTTGAATAGCAGGGTTAAGCGAGTACTTAGATTGAGTTTCAAGAAGGCGAGGAAACCAATGAGTCGCAGAGTAACACTCTGCGCAAAAACACATTATGGATGTTTTTCAGTTTCTCGCTTAACCAACAGAAAGGTTAAATACATCTTAGTCGGTAATGACAAGGCCATGCCAAAGGCGACACACATAGCGCTGATAATAATCCCTTGCACGCCCATCGCCTCAACAGTTTCATTAAAGTTATGTAAGTAGATGCCCAACGCAATAAGACAAATGCCTACAGTAATGCAGATTTTCAGCGTTAGGATCAACTTTTCATTCGTCACAACCCTGCCCTTACTGTTCGCCACTATCTACACCAGGCTGCACCAGCTCTAGCTAATTTTGCATCAATTTTAGCTAATATAGTGAACTCATTGGGCCCATATAGTGTTGATAAAGATCAAAAGAAAGGCCTAGATTCACAGCATAGTTAACAATTTTGGAATAAATCAACAGCGCGCATTTTATCGATTTCCATTACATTTTTGTTAACTTAAACACTTAAGAATGCGGGAAATTAGCTATACTGCCCTGCAATAAAAGAGATGTTCATCATGGAGTCGTCAAGCATGTCTAATTTCAGCCTACGTAATAAATTACTGCTGTTGTCGTTATTCCCTTTAATTTTTACCTTGTTCGTACTCATGACAGTTTCTTACTATGTCGAAAAAAACGCCCTTGCAGATGAAGTGACGACCTTTAGAACTAAGCTCATCGGTGAACGTAAAACACAAATAAAAGAAGCCACCGAAATTGCCGCAGGAATAGTGCAGTATCAGTTGTCTTTAAAAGAAAATGGCAATGTAAACCAAGCGCTACGTGATATCCGTTTTGGCAGTTCTGGTTACTTCTTTATTTACGACTCCCAAGGTAAAAACCTGTTCCATGCCGTCATGCCCAACCTCGAAGGGCAAAATAAAATTGATATGACAGATCCCCGCGGCACTAAAATCATTGTCGGTTTACTCGATGCCGCTAAAAAAGGGGACGGTAACTTCTCGTTCTACTTTCAAAAACCCAATACCAATGAGCAAATTGAAAAAATCGGTTACTCCATGATGATCCCTGGCACAGACTGGATGCTAGGCACGGGAGTCTATATCGATGATATCGACACTGTCGTTGAGGATTATCGTGCGACGGTCACTGAGCAGATGATCGAAAAATCCTATGCCATTCTGTTAATTGCGCTGTTACTCGCCGCGATTACTGTCGCTGTTATTCTGATCACTGCCCAACGTATGGTCGCGCCCATTAAAAATATGGCGAATAACTTAAACGATATCGCTAAAGGCGAAGGCGATTTAACCAAACGTCTTATTGTTAAAGGTGAAGATGAAATTGCACAACTAGGTCAATCCTTTAACCTGTTTGTCGATAAACTCCAAACCATCATAGGCGATGTGGCAAACGCGACGGCTAAAGTTAAAACCGCCGCCAACGCGATTCACGATCAAACCAAAGTCATGTCGAGCCAACTCATCAGCCATAACAATGAAACTGATCAAGTGGTTACCGCCATCACTGAAATGTCAGCCACCGCCAGCGAAGTAGCGCAAAATACTACGCAAGTGGCTGAAGCGACTCACGCTGCCACTGGCGATGTAGCCAATGCTCAGCGCTGCGTCGATGCTTCTTTAGAAGAAATTTCGGCTCTCATGGCGCAAATCAACAATGCGGCGGGCAGTATTCAATCTTTGAGCGAACAGTCTAAAAAAATCAACAACGTGCTGTCAGTGATTGGCGGTATTGCTGAGCAAACTAACCTATTGGCATTAAATGCCGCCATCGAAGCGGCCCGCGCCGGAGAACAGGGCCGAGGCTTTGCCGTGGTGGCCGATGAAGTGCGTAACTTAGCGAGCCGAACGCAATCAAGCACTTTAGAAATCAATGAGATGCTAACTGAACTGCACAAGCTTGTCGCACTGGCAGTAAAAACGATGGAAGAAAGTCAGCAAAGCTGCGTGCGCTCGGTAGACTCTTCCCGTGCAATTTCTGAAAGCCTTGGTTCAGTGACATCGGCGGTCACGGCAATTAACGACATGAGCACCCAAATTGCGACGGCGGCCACGGAACAAAGCTCTGTAACCGAAGAAATCAACCGTAATGTGTTCGCCATCCAAGAGATAGTGAATGAGTTACTCCATTCCAGCGAAGATGCTGCCAGAGTCAGCCAGACCGTGTCGCAGGAAGGCATTAACCTAGGTAAGCTCGTCGGTCAGTTTAAGATTTAAAAATATTTTCAATGGGTTGTAAGCTAAATAAGACATCGCAACCCATTGGTTTGCTGCAAATGTAAGATAAGGTCTCAGCCTTGCTGAGACCGATGGCAGTGGAATTGAAGGATTGTGAGATCGTGGGATTTTTTAATTTCAAAAAGTAAAACTTAAATCCCATTGCCTACGTATATAAGCCCAAATACCCAATTCAATAGAAATGGCCATGTTCTCAATATTTAAGAAAAATCCCTTAAAAAAATTAACTCAGCAATATAACGCCAAGCTTGAACAAGCTATGCATGCCCAGAGAAAAGGCGATATTAGATCCTACTCAATGCTGACCGCTGAAGCCGAGCAAATCGAAAATCAAATAAAAGTGCTAGAAAAAGCAGCCCAGCAATAGAGGCGCATAGTGAGAACGCGAAGCAAGCAAACTACCAAGAGTCGGCTTGAAAACGTGCCAATCTGGCCTCTGTGATAGTGCATTGCGTCAGTTGCATCAACTCACCTAAAGTGATCGCGGGATTGTCTGTGATAAGCCGATTCAACTTAGCGTCTAAGGGCTCTAACTTGTCCGCATGTTGCAGCAAGGCTGACTCCAACTTTTTGATAAGATAGCCAAACTGGCCATCTATAGCCGTTAACTGCTGCGCCAGCAATGGCTCACTTTGTAAATGCGCACTGCAGGATTGGATCTTAATCGCCGCGCCAACAATGCACCAATTCCTTGAACGTCGCACACGCTTAAGCTCGCAATCATATAGGGTTGCAATCGCTTGAGCTTGTTTAACCGCCTCCCGCCCAATTCGATGGATCAGCGAGGGCAGCGAGATACTAATGTCATCGTTCATAACGCTTGGTTCATCGCCGCTCTTTTATGCCTGCATGGGAAAAGCCTGCTCGACTTTACATTCAAATACAAAAATTCAATGCGCGGCAGTGTACTCTGCCTCACTTTATTCTAAAAGCTCCGCCCTCTGCCGGATAAGATTTGATGCGATTATGCTTTTACTCATTAACCCACATATTTTGAGTGAGTTTCGCACCAAGTTTGTAGCTTATTTTGTAAATCGCGCAGCTTCTTTGGGTAATGGCTCTGCTTGGCATAAACCATGTACAACTCATGTGGATAGCATTGCCATTGGGGAACGAGCAAAGTGAGTTTGTGCTGAGCGATATCCTCCTCTACCAAATAATAAGGCAGGCTAGCGATACCTGTACCACTCAAAGTAAGAAGATGTGTAGTGGCATAGTTTGAACTGCACAGTGCAGGCTCAAAAGTGAGCGTGAGACTGTCCCCCGCGAGTGGTTCAAACACCCACTGTGTTTCGCCCGAAGACAATAGACGATAATGGCGTAAATCATCAGGGTGACGAACTTCTGCGGCTGCGGGATGTGCGGGCGAAACCACTAAGACATGACGAATTCTGCCAAGATATCTGGCGATCAGATTATCGCTGTGCGCAATGCTTGTTCTTAAGGCGAGATCAAACTTGCCGAACTCAACATCTTGAATATTCTGCTCAAAACACAGTTCGAGTTTCACTTGAGGATACTCAGCAATAAACTGAAGCAGCATAGGACTCAGCAATTTTTTGCCCAGTTCCGTTGGGGCCGTGAATTTTAAAGTGCCACAGGAGTCCTGCGTTAAATCCTGCACTAAACGCCCAGCTTCATTAGCCAGCCTCTCGATTTCGCAGGCTTTACCATATAACGCTTGCCCTGCTTCGGTCATTGATACTCGCCGAGTGGTTCGGTGGAGTAATTGACAACCCATTTCATCTTCAAGGGATTTAACATGGCGCGACACTAAGCCTTTAGAAGCGCCGAGTTGTTCAGACGCAGCGCTAAAACTGTGCATTTTGGCAACCAGCATAAATGACTGCAGATGAGTGAGATTCATCAATTAAATCCATTAACGAAACAATGTGGTGATTATATGCGCTTTTTCTATTTAATTAACCAGACTATCCTCAATTCGTACTCAATTTAGGAGCATGTCATGAAAATAGTCGTAGTGGGTGCATCAGGCACAATCGGACAAGCCATAGTCCGCTTATTTCATTCAACTCAGCATGAAGTGATTCAGGTAGGGCGAACAACGGGGGATATCCTGATAGACATTCGGGATGAACATTCACTCCATCAAGGACTAGAAAAAATCGGTAAAGTCGATGCAATGATTTCGGCCATGGGTGATGTCGTGTTTAAACCCTTCAACGTTATGACCCAAGCAGACTGGTATACAGGGTTCCAAAGTAAGTTATTGGGGCAGATACAGTTAGTGCAAATAGGTAGCCAATACCTCAACACTGGGGGCAGTTTTACACTGACCAGTGGCATTATTGCCGATGTCCCAGTAAAAGATGGCATCAGTGCAGCCACAATCAATGGCGCACTTGAGCATTTTGTTACCGCCGTCGCGGGAGAATTACCTGCACAGCAGCGAATAAACATTGTCAGCCCAACGGTATTAAGCGAGTCGTTAGCGAGCTATCAGGACTATTTTCCCGGTTTTAGTGCAATCAATGCCGACACATTAGCCAAGGTTTATTTGCGCTCAGTCATAGGCAGAGAAAACGGCCGAGTGCTGAAAGCCTTTTCCAGCTGCGGCACAGTGTCCTAACAGCAGTGTCCTAACAGCAGTGTCCTAACAGGACAACTTAACCTTGGCTAACGCAAGGCGCGTAATCAGTCACAGTTAAAGTCTTGAGCGTTGCGCTGGGATTGCCTACAATAGCGCACGCTTTTTCACTATAGACAATGACAGATCACGACCATGACCGACACAACATCATTACCTGCTTTACCGGATCGCCTTTCCGTTAACCCACGCAGCCCGCACCATGTGGCAGAAATTTTCGAGCACGATATCGGTATTAAGCTCAACGGCAAAGAGCGTTTTGATGTCGAAGAATATTGTATCAGTGAAGGTTGGGTAAAAGTGCCAAGCAAATCCTTAGACCGCCGCGGCCAACCACTTTTGCTCACAGTAAAAGGCACAGTTGAAGCCTTTTATCGTTAAGCTTTAGTGCAAAGAGCTGGATCATAACAACGGCCAATCTAATTGGCCGTTTTTGTTTGCCTAGCAGCAAATGATACTAATTCAATACTACTTGCTGAAACTGCACCAGTGCAGTGAACGACTATTCGGAACAGCTATCTAGTCGGTTTTTGGCGAAATGGATTAAATCAAATAGCATTATGCATGCCTACTTATTTGAATATCATTAAGTTTATTTGGGGATTCGCTAGAGAAAAGCGTTAGAGAGAGAGGAGAAATAGTTGATGTCTCGGTAACTCCAATATATAAAGGTCCTTCCAGAATATCGGCAGGTATAACAGTAAACGCTCAAGATAGTGATGGTTTCTTTGAAAACATTACTCTTCTTAATCCTCGGGAATGTAGATCATGACCCTATCAGTATTAAATAGCATTTTAACTCCCCCTAACTTCCCTAATGAATCTGGGATTGGTAACGTTTGGCCTTCTATAGATGAAGGTCTTAGTTTTCCCAGTGATTACATTGCGTTTATTAATCATTATGGCACAGGAAGAATTGCCGATTTTATTGCGATATTCAATCCATTTACTACAAATTATGACCTTGATTTTTTTGAGCAGAAGAAATCAATCATTGAGGATTTCAATTACCTTAATAATGAAGACCCAGAGTATTTTAAATATAACCTCTATCCAGAAATTAATGGCCTTTTACCAATAGGCGTAACGGATAATGGTGATTGCATATTTTGGGTTGTTTCCGATCTAAAAGACAGTGAGACATGGGGCACTGCAATAATCGCATCTAGATCGCCAGATGTAGAATATTTTGATGAAAATATAACCTCTCTATTGACTGGTTTATTGTTAAGAAAAATAAGATCAGGATCATTACCTAATAGTTTCCCTCCTAAAAATGTTACCTTTGAAAAAATTTAAACAAAAAATAAATGGTCATCCGCAATAAATCATGGACCGCCACGGCCAACCACTGCTACTCACAGTAAAAGGCACAGTTGAAGCCTTTTATCGTTAAACTTTAGCGCAAAGAGCCGGATCATAAAATGAGTAAAGGCTAGCCGTGGGAACCCTAGCTAGCCTTAGATAACAAACACCGCCTTCCTTAGGTTATTGTTTGCGCACTAGTTTATCCGCAAGATAGTCAGCTAATTCAGAAAGAGGGATGTGTGTCATCACACCGTCTTTGCGGCACTTAACTGACACACACTTCTCGGCCTCTTCTTTATCCCCAACCGTTAAGATATAAGGCACTTTTTGCTTGTGAAAGCGTTTCATTTTGCGGGCAACTGAGTGTTGACTGATATCAACCAACACTCGCATGTCTCGTGCTAAACATAGTGCGGCTAACTGACGGACAAATTGGCTGTTTGACTCATTTACAGAGGCAATAGCAACAGGTACAGGATGTAACCAAACAGGAAGGTTACCCTGTGAGACTTCCAAGAGAATCCCCAACCAACGCTCGATAGAGCCATACATAGCTTGGTGCATAATCACTGGCCGTTCGAATTCCCCTTGCTCATTTGTGTACTGAACATCGAATCTTTCAGGCAAATTGAAATCAAACTGGATAGTGCCACACTGCCAGCGTCTTCCCATAGAATCTGTCAGTGACAATTCAATTTTGGGACCATAAAAAGCCCCTTCGCCAGCTTGATACTCGGCATCAAAGCCCTCAATCTGGCAGGCTGAATCCAATAGCTTTTGTGCTCGGCACCATTGCTCATCGCTGCCTAATGCCTTCTCAGGTTTAGTCGATATTTTTACGTCTAAATTATGGTAGCCGTAATCACCATAAACCTGCTTTGCACGCTGGAGAAAACCACGTATCTCCTCCTCTGCCTGAGACCAACAGCAAAAAACATGGGCATCATCCTGAGTGAACTGGCGTGCGCGCAGGCAACCATTTAACGAGCCTGAGGATTCATTACGGTGCACCAAGCCAAACTCAAATAGTCGCAGTGGCAAATCTCTATGGCTATGTACCCCGCGCTTAAACAGCAAAATATGGGCAGGACAAGACATAGGTTTTAAAACATATTCATCCATGTTTTCCTTTCCGCCACCGAAAAACATGTTCTCTGCAAACATGTCCATATGCCCAGACGTTTGCCATAACTCCTTCTTCATAAAAACAGGCGTGTTCACTTCCTCAAAACCATTTCGGCGATACACGCGCCTCATGTGTTCTTGAATATCTCGGAATAACGCCCAGCCATTCGGGTGCCAAAAAATCATACCCGGCGCCTGTGGTTCAGAGTGAAATAGGTCAAGTTGTTCTGCAATTTCGCGATGTGTTTTCATCATTCTCTCCTGAGTAAAATCTGAGTAAAATCTGAGCGAAATACAAAACCAAGGTATAAAAAAACCCTCTGGCGATGTCGCTCAGAGGGTTTTTTTAAAGACGCAAAAAACTACCCCCCGAGAATTCTCGTGGTGGTAGTGGTGGTGTTAATTGCGCTTACGTATATTTTTTTCATGCGCCAGTAATAACAAATCATCCCTATCGCAGCAAGCATTTTGTTTATAAAAAAAATAAATGGCAGACAAAATAAAAACAAAATAAATGTCCATCCATAATGAATTATTAGACCGTCGCGGCCAACCTCTTTTGCTCACAGTAAAAGGCACAGTTGAAGCCTTTTATCGTTAAGCTTTAGCGCAAAGAGCTGGATCATAACAACGGCCAATTAATATTGGCCGTTTTTGTTTGCCTATTCTACTTCTGCGGCTAAACCATAGGCCTGGTAAATCTGTTTTACACGGCCCGATGCAGCCATATCAAGCAGCGCCCGATTAAGTTCATCGAAAATAGCAGCATGGGTAGAGTTACGGGACATACCAAAATAATGTTCGATCCGATTCGACTGACGGTAATCGGCATAGCTAAAACGATCGTAACCGAGCTGCTTGAAGGCATTCTCAATGGCGGCACGATCGAGCACCACCATAGTGTCAAAACGCCCCATGATAAACATGCGAGCCATGTTTTCATCATCGGTAGACTCAATTTTACGTAGCGCGGGATCTGTATTAAAACGCTCAAAATAAACTGTGCCCCGTTTAACCCCTACAGTAACCTGATACAAATCCTCATAGGACTTAATCCGTCCTTCCTCGCCGGCTTTTACGAGAAACAAAATATCGCGAGTCTGAGTGCCGATAGGACCAAGAAACCTTACAAATGCCTCTCGCTCTTCGTCTCGTATCGTGCGCGGCACAATGTCGACCGTTCCTACCCGCAACTCATGAATGCTGCGAGCAAAAGGACGCGCGCTCCATTCGACGCGATAACCGACCTTAGCCGCCGCTTCCTCAAGAATATCCTTTAACGGACTCGTCATAGTATTAGTTCGCTCATCAAGCACCATCTCAGGAGGACGATGCCGAAAATCGGCACGCAACACGTTAGAAAAAGTAGCCGATTGCACCTCAGCGGCGACAATGATGCCCGAGAAAAAACCACAACCAAGCACACACAAAATTGCGTAAACAGAAGGCAACGAAACAAGGATACTTTTAAAATACATAGAGATGCCCGCGAATTTATATGTTGCATTTAGCATAACTCAAAAAATCGAAAACTAAAGTGCATAAAACATAGGCCCAGCCTGTAATTGTGATAAAGCGCATTGATTAAACCGTATAGAGCGGGTTAAAGTGTGACCACAAAGTAAAAAGTGTGACCACTCAGGAAAATGCAGGGCAAACTCGAACTCAATCATCGAGCACGCCATTTAGGGAAGAAGAAGAAGCAAATCAGCAATATGCGCCCAAACTCTAAGCAGACAACTCGGCCACCACTTTCCAAAATTATAAGTACATTTTATTAGCGGGTTATGTCATTAGATTGGCTGTTGACCCGCTTTATTTCAGGGACGTAAATGGCAGACTTCGGCAGCAATCTATTATCCGTTGTAATTATTCTATCCAGTCTGTTTGTCGGCGCTGGAGTGTTGCATGTGTTTCTTAAATACCGCGATGCAACGCTAACCCTACCCGTTGATCGTGAGCAGTTGATCCGCATCCCCGCCTATGGATTACAACAGCAAATCCAAGATCTGCAATTAGATTTAATGGGCTACATGATGATGGGAGCCGTGATTTTTTGCTTCCCCTTTGCACTCAACAGCATTCAAGCACATATCGCCGTAGGTAAATTCCCTTGGTTATTAAGCATCACAGCATTAATGGGCTTAACCTATTGCGGCTTTAAAACATGGAAAAACTTTTCAAAGCTCACCAAGTTACGCCTCGGTCATACCGCTGAAATTGCCACAGCCAATGAACTCATAGGCTTACAAGCATTGGGTTATCAAGTGTTTCACGATGTACAAGCTGACGGCTTTAACATCGACCATCTCGCCGTAGGCAAAAATGGCGTATTCGCCATTGAAACCAAAGGCCGCCATAAACGGAACAAAGACCTACGCCAAACCAATGGCAATGGCTCAAGCTCTGGTTCTGATAAAAAAGGCTATAAAGTATTTTACAAAGACGGGCGCTTAAACTTCCCCTCGTGGACAGAAACCAAACCCATAGAACAGGCCGAACGTCAGGCCAAGTGGGTCAGCCAATGGTTAACCAAAGCCACAGGCTCCCCCGTCGCCGCCACCCCAGCCCTAGTATTCCCCGGCTGGTATGTCACAAGTCAATCGAAACCACCGTTCCCGATCCTTAACCACAAACAATTAGTCGGCACGATCCCGAAACTGAAAACCCAAGATCTTACCCAGCAACAAGTCGACACCATCATCTACCAAGTCGCCCAAAGATGCCTAAGCAAAAGCGAGGTAGGGAAATGATGGTACGAAAATACACTCTCTGACCACTTATGATGGATTTATATGCAATTAAGTATTCGTGATTTTGATTTTCTAAATAGTTTCGATCACCTAGGAGAATACTATCTAGACGTCCACAAAAAAAATAAAATAAATCTCTTTTCATTGAAAATTAGTGCCAATGAATTCGACTATAAATTTTTACAAGAAAACTTACTCGACCCCTTAATTGACTTCTCACTTTCAAGAGCAGTTAAAGCTGAATTCAAAGATAAACCAGGAACGCTTAGTAAAAAAGCTAGAGAAAAGTTCATTGACTATATTAGAAACAAAGGTGAATTAGGCGAATTAATTCTTTATAGCTTTTTAGAAACTCACTTAAAAGCACCTAAAATTTTATCAAAACTTGAATTAAAAACCTCGACAAGCCACTACGTAAATGGTGCTGATGGAGTTCATTTTCTTAAACTAGAAAATGGTAATTATCAATTAATCTTTGGAGAATCAAAAACAGAAATAGGTATTACAAAAGGGATTACTGACGCTTTTAAGTCCATCTATGAGTTCAAAAATGAAATCAATAATAATGGTCAAAAAAAAGTGGCCTGCCTTATGAAAAATCACTAATCAGTGATCATCTTGGCAATGAAACATTCTCTGAAGATGAAAAGAGGTTAATTAAGTCAATCATTTATCCCTCTAGAGACAGTGATTTCGATGTAGATGATGCATTTGGAATATTTATTGGTTATGAAATAACAGTTAGTGATGCAGACAAGAAACTATCAAATTCAGACTTTAGAGAAAAAATAAAAAATGATATAAAAAATGAAGTTAAAAATAAATTTGAGCACATTACTAAAAAGATTGAAGAACATCAACTTTATGGACACAACTTTTATATATACATTCTGCCAATTACTGAATTAAATGACACCAGAATGAAAATTCAAAAAGGAATTACAGAATGAGTATTTTTGAATCATTAGCTGAAGAATGTCTTCAAGATGAATATTTCATATACTTGCTACATAAAGCTGAGTTGATAAATGCTAAAAGATTTTATTTTATAACAGAAGAAGGTTTTAATGAAAAGGAATATATAGATCTCCTTCGATTTTCAGACATTCTATCTAGATCTAAAAGTCCAGAGGCTATAAATAAGGCATATAAAGTAATAAGTTTATTAGCTGACACTTACAAAGAAGAAAAATTATTTACAATTTTCGCAAAGTCAATATTATTAAAAATAGGAAACTTCCCAGCAATAAAATATCTTGAGGAAAATTATAATGTTGACTGCAAATTACCTATCGAGCAATTGATATCCAAGATGGTTAAGGAAGATATTCAAAAAATACCTAATAGTGAATTAATATTCACCGACTCTCAATATGAAATTTTTGAAAGATTGAAAAATAGTAACCACTTTAGTTTTTCTGGACCAACATCTTTAGGCAAATCATTTATCATAAACGCATTTATCCGCCACCTTATATCAGAACACAAAGGTACAGACAATCTAGTTATATTAGTTCCAACTAGAGCATTAATAGGTCAGATAGTTAGTCAACTAAAAAACAACTTTTCAGATGTAGATAATTACAAGATACTAGCTTACCCCAAAGTTCCACTTTCTTACAAAGTCGAAAACTTTAAATTTATCTTTGTTTTTACACCGGAAAGACTATTAGCTTACTTATCAAATAAGGATAATCCAAAAATAGATTACCTCTTCATAGATGAGGCTCATAAAGTAATATCTAAAAAAGACTCTAGAAGCCCATTATATTATCATGCAATACTGCAAGCAGAGAAAAAGAGTGTGAAACTTTTTTTTGCATCCCCAAACATTCCAAATCCAGAGTTATTTCTTAGTATTTTTGACAAGAGCACTGATGAAAATTTAAACATAAAGAACTCACCTGTATCTCAAAATAGATATTACATGGACTTTTTGGATAAAAAGTGTATATATTTTTCTGAGTATAGAGGTGATATTAATATTCCAATAAATTTTGAAAACAAGAACTTTTTTGATTTTCTAGTTAGTTTATCTCGTGGAGATAAGAGCATTGTATATTGCAACACGAAGAAAGATACCATTGAACATGCACTAGACTTTGCTAAAAACTTACCTGAACGGAACAACAAAAAGATTAATGAATTAATTACAGTCATAAGAGAAAATTTACATAAAGATTATTATTTAATAGATTGTTTAAAAAAAGGTGTTGGATTCCACTTTGGAAACCTACCCCATGAAATAAGAGAGAAAGTTGAAGATCTTTTTTCAAGAAAAGATGGGATAGACTATCTATTTTGTACTTCTACTTTACTTGAAGGTGTCAATTTACCTGCTAAAAACATATTCATTTTAAGTAATGCTATAGGTCTATCTAAGTTTACAGATGTAGATTTCTGGAATCTAGCTGGACGAGCCGGTAGAATGACTAAAGAATTATCTGGAAATATAATTTGCGCCAGAATAGAACATAAAGAAAATCGATGGATAAATCCTGACAAAGATTTAGATGTTGCACGAAATAAAATTGTAAACCCGATTGATTCTATTCTAATCAGTGGAAAAGGAAATTTTTATAAAAATATCGAAAACTCTATAAAGGATCAGCCATTCACTAGAAAAAATGCATCAAATGATGACAAGAACATCTGGAACCATTACGCAAATATTGCACAAATCCATGAGATGCTAGGTTATGAGTCGACGCTTAGGTCAAACTTTATCGATAAAATTCCTTCTGCAAAGAAAATTTTAAGTAATGTAGCAACAGAAAATATAGTTCCTTATAAAATTTTATCATTTTCGCCTATGATAAAAATTAAATACCAAAATAACATTCTATCAATGCCTGATGATAGTAATTTAATATCTCTTACTGATGAAATCAATTACAACTCCTGTCTAGATATACTGAATTTACTTTATAAATTGTATGGTTGGGAGCATGAGGAATCCACAGGAAAAAATCCTATGTGTAGAACACAAGAAGTATTAAAGTACTACGCTGTTATTTTATCAAGCTGGATGAACTCGACTCCACTTAACTTGATGATAAAGAATGCTCTAGATCATTATGAAAAAAAAGGTGAAATTTGGGATAACAATTTAAGAACGAACATTTTATTTAGTCGCACAAACAAGCAACATACAAACATTGTAATAAATGAATTAATATCCGATATAGATAATGTACTCAGATTTAAACTAAAGAACTATTTTGATAACTATTATCTTCTACTAAAAGAAAGGCAAGGTGGTAACACAATAGGAGTAAATTGGGCTGATTTTCTTGAATATGGAACCAATAATTATAAGGTCATTGAGTTACAAAACATAGGTTTCTCAAGAACTTTAGCTTTGACTCTATTGGAACGCTGTTATGAACACCTTAAATTTGAAGGAGATGAGCTGGTATCACTTCATACTGAAAAAATATCTTTATCACTTCAAGATACACCATCTGAAAATAAAGAATTTAGAGAAGTAATGTCATTGGATAGGTAATAATAACGAGTCAGTAAGCTAATTTACTAATATCAAGACAGGCATAACTATTCATTCAATGGTTACACCAAACACAGCATTGTTGCACCAGTGACCTTCTAAAACAGGATGTTTTAGTAGAGCCTACAAGGATGTATCCACGGCGAGTCACTGGTGTAACAGTGCGAGAGCCTGCGGCAGGCAATTGGGAAATATCGTAGCTAGAAGCCATGATAAAGCTATTTCGCAGCACTAAACTCAGCAGAAATAAAATTCAAATCATTAAAGGTGGACGGCACAATTTAGCCCTTCTAAAGTAGAAAGTTGTGATTGGGGTGATAAGATACTGGGTGATGCTCTTTCTATTCTAAGAGGTAAAATATTGTGAAAATGAGATATCAAGAAGGTGATATTTTTATTATTCCTACAGAGGGTAAATTTGCCATCTGCCAAATTGTTTTTGCCCCAAAAGGGAAGTTTAAGCAAGTAATAGGTTTCTGCGTCCTATTTGTAAAGGATAATAAAGTTTTTAAAAGTGATGGCGTACTTCGCCCTCTTCCTATCATGGATATGGGGAAAGAGATGAAAGTTATATTTACTGGAAATCAAAATGTAAAAAATGGTTCTTGGGAGATAATTGGACATACAGACCTGACCGAAGATAAAGACGAGTTAAGGATCTTTAATTACGCAGGAGGACTATATAAGGGAGAGGAAGAAATTAAACGAATCCCTGTCTCTGAGTATAATAACTATACCTCAATGGAGGTGTATGGTTTCGAGCTTGTTAATAGCTTATTGGCAAGCCTGTAACACCTCCGTTTTATCAGCCAGCGTCTCGTATTTGGGATATATCAGAACAAGCATAACTCTGTACTAAACCGTTACACCAGAACGGGCATTGTTGCACCAGTGATCTTTCTAACACATGGGAGCCTACAAGGACGCTAATATTTAAATCTTAGGCGGCATGTCACAGGTGTAGCTCATACAAGAGCGTCAAGAGCATGCAGAATTCTGCGGCAGACAAGAAAAAAGCGACCTTTCGGTCGCTTTTTTATGCTTCAAATTCGCTGAAGCCAACTACACCATAATTGTGTTGCTGGCGAAGCTAATGCAAGGCGGATTGAAAGCTTTCGCGCGGAGTTGACTCCTTCAAACTCTCTATTTCGAGCTATGCGAAAGCCTCATGCAACGCCGCAGTAGCTAGCCTAAGCAGCAATTATTACTCGTAGTCTGATAATGGTGCACAAGAACACATCAAGTTACGGTCGCCATAGACATCGTCGATACGATTCACGGTTGGCCAGAACTTGTTAGTGCGTACTGCGGCACTTGGGAACACGGCCACTTCGCGGCTGTATGGACGCGTATCAAACTCTGGGTCCATGATATCGGCCATAGTGTGCGGTGCGTTGTGCAGCGGGTTGTTGTCCACAGGCCATTCGCCTGATTCCACTTTGGCGATTTCAGCGCGGATTGACACCATAGCGTCGATAAAACGATCGAGTTCCACCTTAGACTCAGATTCCGTCGGCTCAATCATCAGGGTTCCCGCAACCGGGAAGCTCATGGTTGGCGCGTGGAAACCGTAGTCATTCAAACGCTTAGCGATATCCATTTCGGTCACGCCTGAGGCTTCTTTCAGTGGACGTAGGTCGATAATACATTCATGCGCGACGCGATCGTTACGGCCACGGAACAATACTGGGTAGTGTTCTGACAGCTTCTTCATCACATAATTTGCGTTTAGCAGCGCAGTTTGGGTCGACTTTTTCAGGCCCTTTGAACCAAGCAGCTTAATGTACATCCAGCTGATCGGCAGAATGCCCGCGCTACCGTAAGGTGCTGCTGATACGGCGCCGTTGTTGTCGCTCACGCGGCCCGGTTTCACCACAACGTGACCCGCAACAAATGGAGCTAAGTGTGATTTCACGCCGATTGGGCCCATACCTGGACCACCACCGCCGTGTGGAATCGCGAAGGTTTTGTGCAGGTTAAGGTGTGATACGTCGGCACCGATAAAGCCAGGAGACGTTAAGCCGACCTGCGCGTTCATGTTAGCGCCGTCTAAGTACACTTGACCGCCGTGCTGATGCACTATGTTGCAGATTTCGCGGATAGATTCTTCATACACACCGTGGGTCGATGGATAAGTGATCATGATGCAAGACAAGTTTTCAGCCACTTCGGCGGCTTTGGTCTTCAGATCTTCTAAATCGACGTTACCTTGCTTATCACAGGCAGTAACTACCACTTGCATACCGGCTAATTGCGCCGATGCAGGGTTAGTACCGTGGGCAGATTGCGGGATCAAACAGATGTTTCTGTGCGCATCGCCGCGTGACTCATGGTATTTCTTGATGGCTAACAAGCCAGCGTATTCACCTTGAGCGCCTGAGTTTGGCTGGATGCACACAGCGTCGTAGCCTGTAATGTTCACTAACCAAGTCGACAACTCTTCAATCAACTGAGTAAAGCCTTTAGCTTGATCCAGTGGGCTGAATGGGTGCATGTTGGCAAATTCTGGCCAGCTCACAGGGAGCATTTCAACCGCTGCGTTTAACTTCATGGTGCATGAGCCCAGTGAAATCATCGAGTAGTTAAGAGCTAAGTCTTTGCTTTCGAGACGTTTGATATAACGCATCATCTCGGTTTCGCTTTGATAGCGATTGAAGGTTGGGTGGCTTAAAATCGCATCTTGGCGCACAAGTGCCGCCGGAATCGATTGGCTACCTTGGCTCACGATTTGCGCGTCTAACGCGGCAACATCTAAACCATGGCCGGCACCTAAGATCACATCGAACAAGGCTTCGATATCTGTGCGCAACGTGGTTTCGTCTAAGCTCACGCCCACAATACCATCGGCATCGAAACGTAGGTTCATTTCAGCAGCCAGTGCGCGTGCATTGACGGCAGCAACATCTAAGCCTTTGATGCTAACAGTATCAAACCAAGTGCTGTTGACTAAGTTCACGCCCTTCGCTTTTAAGCCTGTCGCTAAAATATCGGCGAAACGGTGAATGCGTGATGCAATAGTTTTCAGGCCATCTGGGCCATGGAATACGGCGTAGAAAGACGCCATATTCGCTAACAGAATTTGTGCAGTACAAATGTTTGAGTTGGCTTTTTCGCGGCGGATATGTTGCTCACGAGTTTGCATTGCCATACGTAGTGCGCGGTTACCACGGGCGTCTTTTGACACTCCAATGATACGGCCAGGCATAGAACGTTTGTGCTCGTCACGGGCAACGAAGAAGGCCGCGTGTGGACCACCAAAGCCCATTGGCACGCCAAAACGCTGGGCACTACCGAATACCACATCGGCGCCCATAGCGCCCGGTGATTTCAGTAATACCAAGGACATAATGTCGGCGGCGACAGTCACAACCACATTCTTCGCACGCAGAGTTGCGAATAATTCAGTGAAGTCCGTGATTTGACCAAAACGGTTAGTATATTGGAACAAAGCACCAAACAGCTCATGGTTAACGGCCTCAGATGCAGGGCCAACCACCACTTCAAAACCAAAACACTCAGCGCGGGTTTTCACTACGTCTAAGGTTTGCGGGAACACATCATCGGCAACGAAAAAGATATTGGCTTTTTTCGCTTTAGAAACGCGCTTTGCCAGCGCCATCGCTTCGGCAGCAGCAGTTGCTTCATCTAACAAAGAAGCAGAAGCCAAATCTAAACCCGTTAAGTCCATCGACACTTGTTGGAAGTTTAGAATGGCTTCTAAACGGCCTTGGGCGATTTCTGGCTGATATGGCGTATAAGCCGTGTACCAACCTGGGTTTTCAAATACGTTACGCAGGATCACGTTTGGCACTTGAGTGCCGTAGTAACCCATGCCGATATAGCTCTTAAATACTTGGTTTTGTTTCGCTAAACCACGAATGTAAGCAATGCCTTCGGCTTCGCCGCAGGAATCTCCAATGCTCAGATCTTGGCTTAAACGGATCGACTCAGGCACGATTTGCGCGGTCAGATCGTCCAGAGACTCAGCACCAACATAGTTCAGCATGGCTTGCTGTTGGCTGCTATCTGGGCCGATATGACGACGTAGGAATAAATCGTGCTGTTCTAACTGAGTGAGGGTTTGCTTGGTCATGATAAACCTTGTTCCAGATTTGCCGAAATTCAGAACTGTAGGGTACTGATTAACGGACTGTTGTTATGTCAATCTTGCGCTAAAACAAACGAAGCCCCTTAGGGCTTCGTTAGCGTCGACGATTATTCTTCGTCGATGACAGCTTGGTAGCCTTCAGCATCCAGCAGAGCGTCGACTTCTGATTCGTCAGAAGGCATTACGCGGAAGAACCAGCCTTCGCCGTAAGCACTGCTGTTAACGAGTTCTGGCGAATCTTCCAGCGCTTCGTTCACGGCAATCACTTCACCAGAAATGGGGGCATAAATGTCAGACGCCGCTTTTACTGATTCAGCTACAGCACAGTCTTCACCCGCAGTCACAGTGTCGCCAACTTCTGGGAGTTCAACGAAAACCATGTCACCTAACAGCTCTTGGGCGTGCTCAGTGATACCTACTGTGTAGCTACCGTCTTCTTCCTTGCGGATCCATTCGTGTGAAGAGGCGTATTTCAGTTCTGTCGGAATATTGCTCATTGTTCTTGTTCCTTGTTCCGTTTTTTTAAAATGCTTGTTTACCGTTGCGCACAAAGTTTGGCGCCACTACTCTAACAGCCACACGTTTTTTACGCATTTCGACTTCCGCAGTATCCCCAATCGAGCTAGGAACACGTGCCATCGCAATAGAATAGCCCAATGTTGGCGAGAAAGTCCCGCTGGTGATCACGCCTTGTTGCTCTACACCGGCAGCGTCGGTGAAAAATACTGGCATATCATGGCGTAACACGCCCTTTTCTTCCATCACTAGACCAACAAGTTTGCTGGTTCCGGCATCGCGAAGTGTTTCGAGGGCTTTACGGCCGATGAAGTCACGGTCGCTTGGTTCCCATGCAATAGTCCAGCCCATGTTGGCGGCCAATGGGTTGATGGTTTCGTCCATGTCTAAGCCGTAAAGATTCATACCGGCTTCGAGACGAAGCGTGTCACGGGCACCGAGACCACAAGGTTTAACCCCTTGATCTAACAATGCTTGCCACAAGGCTTGGGCTTCATCTTCTGGGACGATAATTTCGTAGCCCGCTTCGCCTGTGTAACCCGTAGTCGCAATAAACAGTGAGCCTGCTTGCTTACCGAAGAAAGGTTTCATGCCTTCGATGGCGGCGTTTTGCTCGGCACTGAACACGGCAGCGGCTTTCGCTTTTGCGTTAGGACCTTGAACGGCAATCATCGCCAGCTCAGGACGCTCAGTCACAGTGACATCAAAACCTTGGGATTGCTTGGCGATCCAAGCGAGATCTTTTTCGCGGGTCGCTGAGTTCACTACCACGCGGTAGTTAGTGTCAGTGAGATAATAAGTGATGAGGTCGTCGATGATACCGGCATTATCATCTAACATGCCGCTGTATAAGGCTTTACCTGGCACTTTAAGTCTAGCCACATCGTTCGCCAGCAACTTACGTAGAAATGCACCAGCGTCGCTACCTATCACATCAACCACAGTCATGTGGGATACGTCGAACATACCCGCGTCTTGACGCACAGCGTTGTGTTCTTCGATTTGTGAACCATAGTTGAGGGGCATATCCCAACCGTGGAAGTCGACCATCTTAGCGTTTGATTCTAAGTGCTTGTTAAACAGAATAGTTTTGTTAGCCATTGTTATCCCTTTTGTGCGGCCTTTTTCAGGTCTCTGCCTAGTGTAGGGTGTAGATACTAGGGTCTAAAATGCGGCGAAATTATACCTTGCGTCACAAATTTGTATACAAGAGATTTTTCTAATCCGAAGTCATTGTCATTAGATTTTCTCATCTTCAACATGTAATTTTTTTACATGCGAAGGCCAGATTTGCGCAGCTTGCAGTCAATATGCTGATATTAGCGGCAATTCTGATCACATTAGCGCAACCTAGGCTAACGGCACAACTTAGGCAGTGCCGACTTATTGCCCATGGCCTGTTGTATGAACACTGTTTTCAGCCCAGCGACATTATCAACCAGATTTAATCCCAGATCGCGAATCGCCTTTTTGACTGGGTTTGAACCTTCGAATAGGCGTTTAAAGCCCTCCATCGCCGCGATCATCTCCATTGCATCGGCTTTGCGCCAACGTTCAAGTGCACGCAGCTGCGCATAATCGCCGATATCTTTACCCGCTTGCTGTAATTCGCTGATCACTTCGATAATGCTGGCCGCATCTAAAAAGCCGAGGTTCACCCCTTGGCCAGCCAGCGGATGAATAGTATGGGCAGCATCGCCTGCTAATACTAAACGGTGACGGGCAAAATGGCGGGCATAACGCATCCGTAATGGGAAGGCTTGGCGCTCGCTTTCCAGCTTGCAAATCCCTAAACGTCCGTCGAAAGCCGCGGTTAAGTTGCGCTCAAATTGCACTTTGTCCATCGCCAATAATTCATTGGCGCGCTCGGGCGGCACCGACCAGACGATAGAGCAGAGATTGTCTTCATACAGGGGTAAAAATGCTAGCGGGCCGTCCTGCAAAAACACTTGGCGGGCGGTGGCAAGGTGTGGCATTTCGGTACGAATAGTTGCGACGATTGCGTGGTGGCCGTAATCCCAAAAGGTCAGCGGGATCTTACACTGCTCGCGCACCCAAGAGTTGGCGCCATCGGCGGCTATCACAAGTGCAGCACTGACACTTTCTATTTCAGAATCGGCGCCATTGGCAAGGGTCAACCAAGCTTCGCGCTCACCAAAAGCAATGCGCTCTATGCGTTGGTTTTGAATATGGGTGATATTGTCAAACTCACTGGCGCGTTTGGCGAGGGCAAAGCTAATGGCATCGTTTTCGATAATCGCGCCGAGACTGGTTTCGCTGATGCTGTTGGCATCAAAGGCAATTTTACCGAAACCGTCTTTTTCCCACACCGCCATTTTTTGATAAGGCGTGGCGCGGGAAGTATCTAAATAACTCCATGCCCCTAAGTTTTCTAACAAGCGCTGGCTCGCCTTATTGATGGCGCTCACCCGTAAACGCGGCTCGCCGCTCACGACCTCAGTGTGGCCCGCATCGATAACGACGACATTCAGATCGGCCTGCGCCAATCCAATCGCGGTGGCGAGTCCCACCATGCCGCCACCCACAATGGCGATGTCATAGGCTTGTGAATTTAACATGGGTACATCCTTTTCGCGTTGCGATACCAGTAAATTACTGAGTTATTTCCAGCCCATTGCCTTTTGAGCGACGGGGGTTTTCAGTGGCGGAAACCAAGACAAAAGCCGTAATCCTAAGTTACGCCCCAGCGCCATCGGCCAATATTGGTTTGAAAAGCCACGGACTAAAAATTCGATATTTCGGATAGTGCTGTTTCTGTCGTGCTCGCGGGCATTAAGGTACGCATGGGTCACAGCGGCGGAGCCGATATCTTCGCACTGTGCTAGCGCCTTTTGGATCACCTCGAGCAAACTCACCACATCCCTCAACCCTAAGTTAAATCCTTGCCCCGCAATCGGATGCAGTGTCTGCGCCGCATTGCCGATAAACACACATCTGTGATGAATTGGCCTTGGCATATAGGACAAATTAAGCGGATACGCATGGCGCGCGCTGACATCGATAAACGTGCCCGCACGATAACCAAAGGCCTGTTGAAGCGCCGCTAAAAACTCGGCCTTAGGTGCGGCTTGCATCTGTTTAGCCCGCGCATCATCGAGCGCCCACACGAGAGATAAGCGAGGTTGACCTTGAATATCGGCCATAGGCAACAACGCTAAGGGACCTGTTTGGGTAAAGCGCTCATAGGCCCAATGTTTGTGAGGCCTATTGGTTGGCAAATCGGCAGTTTGAATATTGGCAATAATGGCCGTTTGCTCAAAGGCCACTTGGGTCACAGGCAAATTAAAACTGCTGCGCACTTTGGATTGCAAACCATCGGCGGCGACCACAAGTTTGGCTTGAATTCGCTCGCCCGTATCGAGCACTAAGGTGTGACCTTCAACGGCGGGTTCTACTTGGGCAAGCTTGGCGGGGCAATAGAGTTTGACACTACTCTTATTCAACTCGTTAAACAGCACTTGGCCAACCCGTTCAAGCTCAACCACTTGGCCTAGGGCATCTAAATGAAACTGCGCCGCATTGAGTTCTGTCATGCCAAAGTGGCCGCGATCCGACACATGGATATTTTCAATCGCCGTGCCCAAATGGGCGAGCTTTTGCCATAAACCTAAACGGGATAATTCGAAAATAGAACCGTGGGCGATAGCAATAGAGCGGGCATCGAACCCGGGGTGTTGCTTATCGGGAAGGTGCGCTTCGATTAAGGCGATAGAAAGTGGCCGAGCTGCGGATAAAGAAAGACGCGCGAGAGCTAACGCTAGGGTCGCCCCCGCCATCGCACCGCCTACAATCGCGATGTCGACGTGTTGAACTGAAGTATCCATGTGATTTGTGGCCGTCATGGGGATCTCATTCAAGCTTTGGCATAACACTAAGGCATGTAAACATAAAAGATGTAAACATCAATGCTATGCACTCAAAAACACCAGTGCTATGGACTCAAAGGCAGGTTTGCCCACCTTTGACATCTAATAAAGCCACTACTGTGTTAACTTATTGAACATTAAACAACTGCGGTAAATTAATGCACCACCGCAGTATCGTCAGCCTCGCCATGGGGAAGCTCAGGACCAAACTCCGAGTAACACATGATGGCTGCAATACGTACAAACTCGAGTAATTCAGTGTAAGCGGCTTCGGATTCTTCATCGTCGGCAACATCAAATTCCACTTGGGCAATTTCCGCCAAGTCTTTGATCACTTCACGTACTTCTGCCGAGGCTTGATTCAGTTTCGGCTGAATAATCGCCATGCCAGTCAAAAAACTCTGGGTCCACAGGGACAAGGCTTCAACACGTTGGCTGAGCGGCTCTTCTTCTTCGGGCAACAGCGGCATGAAACCAAATTCAAAATCCACTAAACGCGTCACTGAATCGTTAAACAAATCACACACTAATTGGTGCAACTGCGCTGGCAAAGGTTGACCATCGTTCATCAGGTCGAATAAAGGCTTGATCCAAGTGTCGCCAGTTTGCTCTACACCACCGCAGATTAAACCGACTAAAGCACCGTGAACTTCTACCGGATGCTGGCCGATTTCAGCCGCATCTAAGGCGAGTTTTAAGCTGTCGATACGTAACGAAGGAGGGGTTGCCATATCAGATCCCAATAAGATTTTTCCAGCAGCAATGCTAGCAGAGATAAAGACTTGAACCAATACTGAATCCCAATAATGGCGAAATCGGCCACGCCCTGATAAAAAACTATCCAACTGCTCACACAAACAGCAAACAAAACCGTCAAAGACCAATCCATTTGCGGCTTACCTTGCACTTTTAAGATCAGCCCTATATAGTCCGCCCTAAGAGGCTAACGAAAGGATCACCCGCGACATGAGTAACAGTGCTGTTGAAATTACCCTACTTGGGCGCACCTACTCTATCGCTTGCCCGAAAGGTCAAGAGGATGCCTTACGTACGGTAGCGTTGGGAGTTGAACAACAACTCAGTGCGTTAAAAACCCGAACCAATAGCCTAAGCCGTGAAGAAATTGCGATTATGGCGGCGCTGAATATTGGACACGAGTTGTTCCAAGAAAAGCAAAAAAATAAGCACTACATGCAACAGATGGACGACAGGATCAGCTTGCTGCAGTCGACCCTCGAAAGTGCCTTAGTTGAGCGTTCAACTAAATAGATTTAAACTGTGCACCTTAGTGATTTAACACTCATTGAGTTAAACCAACTGACGCACAGTGAATGGCTAAACTGGCTTATTTAAATAAACCAATGCTTTAGCGATTCAATACCGTTTTGCTCCCTGGGATGCATGCCAACTGGTAATGTCCCTGTGCCGATAATTTTGAAATTAGGGTGAATGCTTTACTGACATTGTGCATGCTCGGCTTGTACCGAGAAGCCTTAGGAGGTAATCATTTACCCGCCTTGAACCTACGGTTCAAGGGCTACACCGGTAGCGGCATTCTGGGGAGCATCTTAATTCTATGTCTACATCTTCCAAACTTTCTCATTTGAATACCCAAAGCGACACGGCGCACCTTGCCGTAGAAGTCGCTGATGCCGTAGATGTTGCAAGCTATGCGGCAAATATCGCACTCCATACAAAAGAAAGCCGCAATCTGTTACGCAAAGCCATTCGCACCGCCCGTAAATCTCTCTCCGAAATAGAACAAACCCAAGCAAGTTTAAACGCCTGCCAGCGAATGCTCGATGCATTGCAGGCCAACAAAGCGCAACATGTGGCATTATATCTCACCCATGATGGCGAACTCGCCACGCCACCGCTTATCGCTGCGCTGTGGCAAATGGGCATAAACACCTATCTGCCTAGGTTACATCCCTTCAATGCCGGACAATTATTATTCCTGCATTACACCGCAGACACCCCCATGCAACCCAATCAATTCGGCATCTTAGAACCTAAATTAGATGTGCGCACCATTATCCCAGTGACAGAGTTAGATGTGGTTATCACGCCCTTAGTGGCTTTTGATTTAATGGGGAATCGCATGGGCATGGGCGGCGGCTATTACGATAGGACGCTGGCAAACTGGCAGCTTAAAGGTAAACCTTTGCCTATGGGTTACGCCCACAACTGTCAGCAAGTGACGAGTTTACCCTGCGAGTATTGGGATGTGCCTTTGCCATTTATCATCACTCCAAGTCGGGTACTGACATTTTAAGCCATTGGTTGTTTTCGAAAAATCAAATCACTATTGGCCACCATCCACTATTTTAAATGACGGCCACCATCGACATTATGGCAACGACCGCTGACGTAGCGGCTATTCAGCAGATATTCGACTAAGTCGATAATCTCCTCATTCCCCGCCTCTTTCGGCAACAGCGCTTTGGCTAAGGTTTTTTGCTGATAGGCAACGTCATCTCCTGCATTAAATAGGATCATCGCCGGCGCAATCGAATTCACTTTCACCTCGGGCGCAAATTTGGCGGCAAAGGATAGCGTCATATTGTGCAGCGCGGCTTTACTGGCGGCATAGGCGATATGCTTCTGACTGCCCTTCTCTGCCACATAGTCAGTAATATGAATCACATCGCTCGCACCGATTTCATCGCCAGCAGCGGCACGTAGCTGCGCCTCTAAGGCCAAGTTCAACTGATAGGGCACGCTCACATGCACTTGCATCATCCGCTGCAGCACTTGGCTCGGTGCAAAAGTGGCACTCTTGAAAGGCTCATTCTTTGTAAGCACAGGATCCGGCAGCCAGTCCGAGGCATTGTGAATAATGGCGCGAATTTGCGGCAGCTTAGCTAACTCATCAATCAAGGATCGCACTTGAGTATCGTCATAAAAATCACAGGGATACAGAGTCGCACCTAAGGCGTTCAGCTCATCTATGCTAGCGTAATGGCTGCGATAGGTACCAATCACCTGCTGACCTTGGGCGAGAAAATGTTTGGCTAAGGCGTAACCGATACGCTTACCCACGCCTGTGATTATGATGGGAGATGTCATACCTATCCTTTTGAGTCGTTATTGGTCAGGCTTTACCTTGTTCGCTTAAAAATCAGCAATCAAGTTAAACTGATGAATAACCAAGATGTTACTGCACTCATTTGAATTTAACCTAACAAAAAGCCCAATGAGATGCTGATCCGTTCTACAATCGCTTCGATCTAAAACCCTTTATTCTGCGTATAGGGTAGAAGAAAACCAAGCTTGAGTACTCACTTCAAGTATTGTGATCAAGTCATCAGAGGTAATACCGATGGAACTGCGGATTTTTTACGATGGAAATTGTCCATTATGTAGCGCCGAAATGCGTCAACTGAAAGCGCGCGATCCGAAGAACTTGATTGCGCTTGAGGATTTAAATGCGCCAGACTTTAGTAAGCGCTTCAGCCATATCGATAGAGACTACGCTAATACGATTCTCCATGGCGAAACCGCAACGGGCGAAGTGTTACTCGGGTTAGATGTCACTTGCAAAGCGTGGGCACTGACAGGAACACGCGCTTGGATCCAACTATTACGCCTGCCCGTGATTAAAACTGTGGCCGATTGGTGCTATCTCAGATTCGCAAAAAACAGATATCGCATCTCTTATTTACTGACGGGCAAAGCCCGCTGCGATGATAACTGCCAAATTCCCACTAAGCGCCGCTGATCGACTGAATTCGCCTGGTAAAATGTAAAACCCAGGCATAAAAAAACGGAGCTCAATGGCTCCGTTTTTAATTCGTCATAATCTAAAAAGATTATCCGAAAGATTATTTAACGAAATCAACGCCTAGTTTGATATCGCCTTTCAGCGTATCTAACATAGAATCACGAGCGTTAGCTTCGAATGCACTCACTTCACCGTAAGGCAGTACTTTTTCAATACCGTTTTTGCCTAACAGCACAGGTTGTGCGAAGAATTCAGCATGCTCGCTGCCGCCGTCAACATAGGCGCATTCAACGATGTTAGCTTCGCCTTGCAGACCACGAACCAGAGACAGACCGAAACGGCAAGCCGCTTGACCCATAGACAGAGTCGCGCTTCCGCCACCGGCTTTAGCTTCAACCACTTCTGTACCCGCGTTTTGGATGCGAGTCGTCAAACTTGCCACTTCTTCGTCAGTGAAAGTCGCGCCTTCAACTTGAGACAGTAATGGCAGAATAGTCACGCCGCTGTGGCCGCCGATCACATTCACTTTAACGTCAGCAACGTTCAGGCCTTTTAATTCGGCGATGAAAGTTTCAGAGCGGATCACGTCTAATGTCGTGATACCGAACAGACGGTTCTTATCGTAAACACCCGCTTTTTTCATCACTTCTGCAGCGATAGCTACGGTCGTGTTGACTGGGTTAGTGATAATGCCAACCAAAGCCGTAGGGCAAGTTGCCGCTACTTTTTCGATCAGGTTGCGAACGATACCCGCATTGATATTGAACAGATCAGAACGATCCATACCAGGCTTACGCGCAACACCAGCAGAAATTAGAACAACGTCAGCACCCACGAGGGCAGGCGTTGGATCTTCACCAGCAAAACCTTTGATTTCAACAGCAGTTGGAATGTGGCTCAAGTCAACCGCAACACCCGGAGTTACCGGTGCGATATCATATAGAGACAATTGTGAACCCGCAGGCAATTGAGTTTTTAACAGTAGGGCAAGAGCCTGGCCGATACCACCAGCAGCACCAAGTACAGCAACTTTCATAGTTATCTCCGTTATTTCTCGGATATGTGTGACATGGATCTAATTTGCGTTGGCGTCACATTACTGGAATGTCACAACAATTTCAATTATCCCTTAGTCGTGGGACAAAAGAATTCCGGAATAACGTAGAAGCAATGTAGAACAATTACTCAAATTGGGATTTTTACGCCCCCTACAAACGCTTAACCACTGGGGCTTAGTGAATTTTTATTCAACCAATCTGGTTATTTGTTGACAATTTTTCTAAAAATATTCAAAATGGGCCTGTTTTTTTGAATAACGAATAATAATATTATGCAAACGACCAAGAATCAGGATGACCTTGTTAGAATTTTTAAGTCGATTTTAAAAGAAGAGCGCTTTGGCTCTCAGAGTGAAATCGTCACCGCCTTGCAAGCTGAAGGCTTTGGTAATATTAACCAATCGAAAGTGTCACGCATGCTCAGCAAGTTCGGCGCAGTGCGGACTCGCAACGCTAAGCAAGAGATGGTGTATTGCTTACCAGCCGAATTAGGCGTACCCACCGCGGGTAGCCCACTGAAGAATTTGGTACTCGACGTCGATCACAATCAAGCTATGATCGTCGTGCGAACTAGCCCAGGTGCCGCGCAGCTGATTGCCCGTTTATTGGATTCTATCGGTAAACCAGAAGGCATTTTGGGTACGATTGCCGGTGATGACACTATCTTTATTTGCCCATCGAGCATCCAAGATATCGCCGATACCTTAGAAACCATCAAATCTTTATTCAATTACGCAGAATAAAAAAACAGGTCAGTGAGCTGACCTGTTCTATTTTATCTGTACATTTTGAAGTGCAATACCGCGCTGGTTATTTGGCCATTGTCCCGATTACGTTACACATTCCAGCACAATATCTAACTCACAATATCTAACTCAACTATAACGATATCAGTAAGCCACACTGATGCGCTGGTTTGGGTGAGTGCCCTTTTCGGCTTCATCTACCATGGCTTTTGCGTAATCGGTTACAGAGATACGGCTTTGACCATTAGCATCGGTAAAGAAGCTGTCGCCACCAAGACGGTACGGGCCTTCACTCTCACCGGGATAAATCTCAGCGGCTGGGCTCACAAAGGTCCAATTGATTGCCGTTTGCGCCGCACGGAATACCTGCAAAGCTTCACCCTGAGCTAACGCCTCATCTTTATATGCTGCTGGGAAATCTGGACTAGAGACCAGCGTCACACCCGGCGCCACTTCTAAACTCCCAGCACCACCGACCCACAATAAACGTGACACGTTAGCGTTAGGCAGCACATCCAGTAAATGCTGAACCGTACTCGCCACTAGACCATGATTTTGTTGGGCGCGGCCACCAACGGCGGCAATCACGACATCTACGCCAGCAAAGGTATCGGCGACCAATGGCTGCTCTAAATCCACGGCACGTACTGCCACGTCAGCCACGGATAACTTACTTGGATCACGCACTAACGCTGTCACTTGATGTCCACGACTCTGTGCTTCTTTTAAAATTGCACCACCGATCCAACCCGTTGCACCTAAAATTGCGATTTTCATTTCATTGTCTCACTCAGATGATTTACATTGGATCCAGTTTACTTGCAGTTTTTCACCTAATAAACATCAATAATTGAGCATGATTGTTTCAATATAGGATACTAATGTGGATAAAATTGCCGCTATACGCAGTTTCGTCGAAGTCGCAAACTGTGGCAGCTTTACCAAAGCTGCCGAACATTTAGACTTCAGCCGCCTGCAGGTTTCCCGTCATATTCAAGAAGTGGAGCAGTGGTTGAGTTTACGCTTATTACACCGCACCACGCGCAGCGCCAGCTTGACTTTGCAGGGTGAGGAAGCGCTACAATTTTGCCAGCGGATCTTAAGTGAAGTTGCTGCCATGGAGAGTCGTGCCCACAGCCATAACAGTGAACTGGTAGGCAGTATTCGTATCGCTACGCCTATTGGCCTTGGGCAGCACAGTCTGTTTTATGTCGTTGATCGCTTTATTAAAATTCATCCTAAGGTCAACATTCAACTGGTGATGTCGGACAGTTTTGCGCAATTGGTAGATGAGAGAGTCGACGTGGCGCTACGCTATACCGAGCAACCCGATGAGAATCTCATTGCTCGGCGTTTGATGACCATAGATGCGGTACTTTGCGCGGCGCCGAGCTATCTTGATAGCGCAACGCCACTCCTCGAACCCATTGATCTGCTAGCCCACAACTGCCTCATACACTCAGCGCAACAAAACTGGCCTTTTCTAAAAGAACTGCAAGCCGAGCACGTCAAAGTTACAGGGAATCTTAAGGCTAACGATATGGGAGTGTTGGTCAGTGCGGCGCTACGTGGACATGGCATAGTGCGGTTACCCTGTGACTTGGCTAACCAATACCTTGCCAGTGGTCAGCTCAAAGAAGTCTTACCCGAATTTACGACACCAGGCCAAACCCTGTGGGCGGTATATTTGTCCCGCAGTTATCAGCAAAATCTAGTGCGCGCCTTTATCGATTTCACCGCCCTGCAATGGCAGCTCGATATCAAAAAATGGGTTCCCGCGCATTAGCATAAAAAAACGCACTTAGGCGTTAGCTTAAGTGCGTCTCGATTGATACTAATTCGGCTTGATTATAGAAAGCTTATTCGTCGAACTGCAGCATAAAATCCAATGCAGGGGCAAAGAAAGATGAACCTGTCATCGCCTTAGTAAAATGCATCAAGTGATCATGATTGCCTGCGCCATCACCAAACATCATGCTATGCAGCATCTTTTCAAAATGTTCTGGCGTGCGGCAGTTAGAGATAAACATTAATCCCTGCTCCTTCAGCGAACCATAGGGCATACTCTGACGCAGGATCTCCATTGACTTACCATCGGCATCTTTAAGATTAACGCGCTTGATATGGCTGGTCAGTGGCTTATCTTCAGATTCATACTCGATATTATCTTGCTTAGTTCGACCGATTATATCCTCTTGTTTTTTAACTGGTAATCTATGCCACTTACTCAAGTTATGGGCATATTTTTGCACATGAATATAGCTGCCACCCTTAAACTCAGGATCCTCATCACCCACAAGTGCCACTTCCTGGCGGTGGCGCCCCTTAGGGTTTTCGGTGCCATCGACAAAGCCGGTTAAATCACGGCTATCCATAAATCTAAAGCCACGCTCTTCTTCAACTAACTCCACTAAGTCTTCAAACATTTGGCTGATTTCATTAGCCACTAAATGCAGAATGTCGTAACGATCACTGCGAATATGCACGAATAAATCATATTCAATTGCAGGCGCTTCACGACTGCCCACTTGCATCGCAGGGAAAGGTTTAAGCAGTTCAGGGCGAGCAGTAGGATAGAGGCTATCCCAATAATTAGCACCAATACCAACAAAACCATTGAATGCACTGTCGGAATATTGATCTGTCAGCTCATAAATATACTGCGCAACGTTGGCAAGACAGGGACGTAATTGCGACTCGACATTGTCATTGGCATTAAACATCAAATAGACACTGTGTAAGTTCCCCTCTGCACACACACCCAACTGTTCACGCGGCATATTTTGAATATCCATTTGGTTATCACCCTTTTTCTAAATTCATTTTCGGCAATATTATCCGCAACTTTACCTAAAAATGACATTAACTAACGCACAGTTTGCTCTGATCTGTTTATGATAATGCCAATAGCGGAGCATTATCCCACCCCAGACCCTTAAACATAAAAATTGACGAGACCATTAAAGTCTCGCCAATCAGTTAAATCGAATCAATGACGTCAGGTTCACTCAGTGTTGAGTTTACCTTAGCATTTATCTTAGTGTTAATAGCCTGCGGCGTGACCATCCTTGCGACTCTCAGAAGCCGCACGATATACGCCGGTTTCGGCATTAAATCCAATGGCTTGATAGCCACCAAACTCCCCAAGTCCATCACGCAGTACATGGCCTTTCTTAATCAACTCACGACGGGTTTCTACCGGAAAACCTGATTCCAAACTGACGTAGCCGCCATCCTTCATCACTTCGCCTGTGGGCTCGGTTGACCCCATATGCAAAATTCTGGGGGCATCGCCCGCTTCTTGCAAGTTCATTTTAAAATCAATCAGATTCATTACAATCTGCGCGTGCATTTGTGGCTGAGTCGCGCCGCCCATCACCCCAAAGCTCAGCCAAGGTTTACCGTCTTTGGTCACAAAAGCCGGAATAATGGTATGGAATGGACGCTTGCCCGGTGCGTAGGTATTAAAACGCCCTTCCGTTAAATCAAACATTTGCCCGCGGTCTTGCAGCACAAAGCCGAGATCCGGTGGTGTCATCCCTGACCCCATACCACGGTAATTACTCTGAATGAGTGACACCATGTTGCCATCTTTGTCAGCGGTAGTCAGGTACACAGTATCGCCATGTTGCAACGCTGGATTACCCGCATCGACACTCTTGGCGGTTTTTGTAGGGTCAATCAACTTAGCGCGATCATAGTTATATTTCTGTGAGATAAGCTCGGTAACGGGCACTTTATTAAAGGCCATGTCGGCATAAAACTTAGCTCTGTCGGCAAAGGCGAGTTTCTTTGCTTCGACAAATAAATGCACATATTCAGGACTATTAAAGCCCATGGCAGCCACATTAAAGGGCTCCATGGTTTTTAAGATTTGTAGCGCCGCAATGCCTTGACCATTAGGTGGCAGTTCCCACACATCGTAACCACGGTAGTTCACCGAAACGGGATCTATCCAGTCGCTAGTATGGCTGGCTAAGTCATCATAACTTAAATAACCACCTTGGGATTTCATGTACTTATCAATACTTTTGGCAATATCACCTTTATAGAAAGCATCGCGGCCGCCCTTGGCAATTTTCTCATAGGTGTTAGCAAGCGCGGGATTTTTAAAGATTTCCCCTACGGTAGGCATCTTACCATTAGGCATATAGGTTTCTTTAAAACCGGGGAATTTAGCCAGTTTTTTACCACTGCCATCAAGGTAATAGGCAATCAACTCTGACACTGGGAAACCATCACGGGCGTAATGAATTGCAGGCGCGAGGTTATCAGCCATAGCTAATTTACCAAACTTATTATGCAGCTCATACCAACCGTCCACAGTGCCCGGTACAGAAACCGGCAAAGGTCCAAGCGGCGGTAAATAGTCTAATCCGAGGGATTTAAGCTTTTCAAAACTTAAGGATTTGGGACTGCGCCCCGATGCATTTAGACCATAGAGGCGTTTATCTTTTGCGCTCCAAACGATAGCAAATAAGTCCCCGCCGACACCCGAGCCCGTTGGCTCGACTAATCCTAACATAGCGTTAGCGGCAATCGCTGCATCGACCGCACTGCCGCCCTGCTTGAGTATATCAATAGCGACTTGCGTGGCTAAAGGCTGACTGGTCGCCGCCATCCCTTGGGTTGCATACACTTCTGATCGCGTTGCGAAGGCTTTACCTGTGATCCTATCCATGGCCATCACTCCTGAAGACGATATTGCCGTTGCTACAATAACGAGGGTGCAAATTGAATTTATTGTTTTTATCATAATTCCTCCAAAACCGGAGGATAAAAGTAGCAAGGATGGTCTAAAATATCACCAACCAATACCGTATAGACCCAAGTTAAACGTAAGCAAAAATGTCGTACTTTAGTTGGCTATGCTATATCAGCATTGAATAAATACTCATCGCTTAGATTGGGTCCCCACAGTTTGAATATGCTGAAGATTCAAACAGCACAAGCGAATGCGGCTCAGTCGTTACCCCAACCTTTTGACCGATACTTAGCTGCATCATTTGGCTACGCACCTCCACATAATAAGCATGGGAAGCGGCCTCAATTTTGACCCAATAATGACAAAAGGCGCCTAAGAAACGTCGCTCAGTGATAGTACCAACGCCCTGTTCATCGGCGCTGAGCGTCAATTGCTGTGGTCGCAAGAATACTGTTCCGCTGAACTCGCTCGGCAAATTTAATGGCGTGAGGCTCGTTAAATGACCTATGGGAGTGACAACACTGTGCCCATCAAACACTGCTGCAGGTAAGTAATTACCGCTACCTAAAAAGTCCGCCACATAGCGGCTGTTTGGGGCGGCATATAAAGCTTCGGCACTACCATGCTGCACTATGATGCCTTGATTAAAGATGGCTAAAGTATCTGCAAATACAAAGGCTTCATCCTTGCTATGAGTAACAAACACCGCGCTGACATTACGCTGTTTTAAGATGCTGCGAATTTCCGCCATCATCTCGTAACGCACTTGGGCATCAATATTAGAAAAAGGCTCATCGAGCAGCAATAATTGCGGCTCATAGGCAAGTGCCCGCGCAATCGAAACTCGCTGCTGCTGACCGCCAGATAATTCATGGGGATAACGCTGTGCCAACCCTTCAAGTTTGACCAAGGCTAGCATTTCATCCAAACGTGCCTGACGTTCTGCGCCCGACAATCTAGCCACCCCAAAGAGGATATTTTCCGCCACAGTCAAATGAGGGAAAAGCGCATAGTCTTGAAAAATCATGCCGATGCCGCGCTGCTCACTAGGTACAAACTGGCTATTGCCACTCACTATGCGGCCATTAATCTGGATTTCACCTTGGCTTATGGCCTGTAATCCAGCAACCGCACGTAATAAGGTCGTCTTGCCACAACCGCTTGGGCCTAACAACGCCAGGATTTCCCCTTGGGCGAGCGTTAAACTCAAACCTTTAAGTACTTGCTGGCCCTGATAATCGCTATGAATTTGCTTAAGCTTGAGCGTACTTGTCATCAGCTGTGATGCTCCAATGAACGGTTTAAATAAATAAGCGGCACTAAACCCACTAGTACAATCACAATAGCAGCTAATGCGCCGTGCTCGAGTTTTTCATCGGACGCAAACTGGAATACATAAGTTGCAAGATTCTCAAAGCCGATAGGCCGCAGCAATAACGCAGCGGGCAGTTCCTTCATGCTTTCGATAAACACCAATAAAGCGCCCGCAAACAATCCCTTAGCAAGTAAAGGCAAATGCACCCGCCGCAAAAGTTGCCGAGGAGTTTGCCCCATGGTCAGGCTCACCATGTCTAGCGATGGCGAGATGCGTTTATAACTGCTTTCAACACTGCCAATCGCAATTGCCACGAAACGTACACAAAAAGCAAAAATCAATGCAATCACACTGCCTGTAAGGATAAGACCAGGACCTGCTATGCCGACAAGATCCGCCAGATCGTTAATCGCAAAATCTAGCATAGTTAAAGGCACTAATACCCCAATAGCCAGCACAGTGCCTGGTAAGGCGTAGCCCGTCGAAGCTAACCGTGAGGGCAAAGCATCACTCTGTCTTGGGCTTATCCGGCGAACGAACATAAGCAGTAAGGCGATTAAGCAACAGAGTAAACTGGTGATCAGCGCAAGACTGAGGCTGTTAAGACTCAATTGCCAAAAACTCTTATCCCAGCTTTGTTCAAAGTAACCAATCGCATAGGATAATAAAATCCCGAAAGGTAACAGAAAGGCTAATAGCAATAGCATGCCGCAAAAGCTCAGTGCGACCAAGGTTTGAGTCATCGAGAGTCGATACAAGTCAGTGACTTGTATACGTGATTGTTTTTGGAATAACTGCTGTTTACGACGGGCAAAACGCTCAAATCCAATCAGGCTAAACACTACCAGCAAGATAATCGCCGATAACTTAGCGGCGGCGGTCAAATTGCCATAACCCAACCAAGTGTCGTACACGGCTGTCGTTAAGGTAGGCACGGCAAAATAGTTAACCGTTGCAAAATCAGCGGCCGTCTCCATCGCCACTAAAGCCACCCCAACGGCGAGCGCAGGCCTTGCCATAGGCAAAGATAAACGCCAAAAACTTTGCCACGGTGAACAGCCCATAATGCGCGAAGCATGCGCCAAACTTAAGGATTGCTCCATAAAAGCGGTACGTGCCAAGAGATAAATATAGGGAAACAATACCAGCGACAACATACACGCCGCACCGCCTAAGGTACGAATATCGGGGAAGAAATAATCCTGCGGTGAGTCCCAGCCAAATATCGAACGAAGACCGCGCTGCACTGGCCCCGCATAATCGAGTAAATCGGTATAGACGTAGGCAACAATATACGCAGGCATAGCAAGGGGCAATAATAGCGCCCATTGCAAATATCGCCTGCCGACAAAGTCACAACGAGCCATCAACCAAGCGCAGGGTAACGCAAGTAATAACGCCCCCAGACTCACCCAGAAAATCAGCAATAAACTATTAATGATATATGTCGGCAGAACCGTTGCCATCAAGTGCCCAAACACGGCTTCGTCAGGCTGAAAAGCTTGAAATATCAACGCAAATAGTGGCAATACCAGCAAGGCGGCCACGGCATAACCAGCAAGCGACCAGCTTCTGGCTAATCCTAAAATCATGTCAATCCTTAAAACGTCACAGCGCCAATCACTGGCGCTGATAACCTAAATCTGCATTTTGTCGCTAGCACTGGAGCTAGAGATCAAACTGCACTTCATCTAATAGCTTAACCGCCGCTTGGTGATATTCTGCCAACTTAAAAATGGGCAATTGATCTGACTTAAACTTACCCCATGAAGCCACTAAAGATGAAGGTGCCACATCGGCTTTCACTGGATATTCCATATTCACATCGGCATAAGCCTTCTGAGCCACATCGGCGGATAAGAACTCCATCAATTTAATCGCATTGGCTTTATTAGGCGCATGGCGAGTTAATACCATGCCAGACACATTCACATGGGCACCGCGGTCAGCTTGGTTCGGGAAGTTGAGCGTCACAGCTTCGGCGATCGCCTTTTGCTCAGGATCCTGCAACATATTGCCGTAATAGTAGCTATTACCAATGGCGATCTCACACACACCTTCTTTTACTGCGGCAATTTGCCCCCTGTCGTTCCCCTGAGGTTTGCGGGCTAAATTAGTTTTCACGCCTTGTAACCAAGTTTTTGCCTCAGCTTCACCGTGATGAGCAATCATAGATGCGACTAACGCTATGTTGTATGGATGCTTACCACTGCGAGTACAAATCTTTCCTTTATATTTGGGATCGGCTAATTCTTCATAGGTCAATTGCTGCTGGCCTAAACGATCCTTGGCTGTATAGAGATTTCGCACCCGCATAGTCAGGGCATACCACTGGCCGTCGGGATCGCGATACTGCGCAGGAATATTACTCTCTAGCAGGGGATTTTTGACTGGAGAGGTTAGATCTTTATCCACTAATTCAACTAAACGTGAAAAATCAGACGTCAGCACAAGATCCGCAGGGGATAAACGGCCTTCACGGACGAGACGCTCGGCAATACCGTCTTTAGCAAATACCAAATTCACACCTATGCCAGTTTCTTCGGTGAAACGCGTCAGTATAGGCTCCACCAAGAAAGCTTGACGATAAGAATAAACGGTTAATTTATCATCTGCATTCGCTGAATGCCCAACCGACATTAACCCAAAAACAGCCGCGCAAGTTACCCATTTCATTACCGAATTCTCCCCAAAGTGATGACGTGTTCAGTAAAATTTGAACACTAACGCATTAATGATAATGCTTATCAGTTTCGCAAGAGTAATAGATACAGAACTTGAGAGCAAGCATCTAATTAACTTCATGTTTTTAATGGTATTAATCTGAAAATTTGAGATTATCTCAAATCAAACTAAACTGAACCTTAATTTGATAAAAATGCTTTCAGGAGGCGTTATGTTAACTGTTTTGCTGCTAGGCGTAGCCGCAATTGCGCTATTTGGCTTATTCAAACTCAATAGTCGTCCCAAAAGACATAAACACTCTTCTCAAGCTGCTGATCCCAGCATTAATAAGACTCACAGTTTTCACAGTGTGAGCATAGTGAATAACGGCAGTTGCTGTGAGCAGATTGAAGCGCTTTCTGGAAAACGATTTTTATCAAAAGATGCGCCCGAAATTCCGATGGAAGAATGCACTATGGCAAACTGCCAATGCCGCTATCAACACCATGAAGACAGGCGCCAACTAGGCAATGATCGCAGAGTAGAATATGGGGTTACTCGTGAGTTATTCGGCGCTTTTGGTGAACAAAATCGCCGTGATAGGCCAAAAGGAAGACGCGCAACCGACGGTTGAGCATCCTCTGCGGATTATTGGGGACGAGTTTGAATAAATGCAGGTAAATCACGCATTTCACTGAACCAAAGTGCTGTCGCAGGTGCAACCTTACGCCAATCTAGCTCTGGATGTCTAAAATCCACATAATCGAGTAAGCAAATCAAGGCTAATTGCGGTGCTTGAATCGTGGTTTGGGTGATCACAGTTTGAAGCTCAATCTGCATAAGGCCGCGCAGCAGTGCTTGTTCAAAACGTGCAGTCCAAAATATTGACCTCACGCCTTCTTCTTCACGCATTTGCTCTTGGCGTAATTTCACCGCGCTATCGATTAAGCCTTTGACTAAAGAATACTGACACTCCAGCACCCAGTTATTATTTGAGATCCCAAACATCTTACGATCGCCAAGCTCTGTATCTAGGTAACGCATGATCACTTCACTATCGAATAGTGCAACACCATCGTTGGTAATAAGACACGGGATCTGTCCTAACGGGTTAGCATCGAGTAATTCTGCGCTGTTTTCAAAGGGATTAACTAACTGCTCTTCAATATTGTTAATCCCTAGATACTGGATTAAGGCTCTTACACAACGGGCATAGGGCGAAGCTTGAGAACTTAACAACTTCATCAAAAATTTCCTTTTGTTTGCATTAAACGCTATGGCTTTTTAGGGGCAAGAACGGCAACAAGTTTACTCTCGCCTTCTATGTAAAATTGAGATTACCAGTATTTTTCAACGGTAATTTGCCCAGGAGCACGGCGTAAATTCTTCACTAACCCTTTATCGAGTAAAGCGGCTTGCGCACCATTAATCATACCCGGATTGCCGCAGATCATAACTTGAGAGTCAGCTGCGTTTAAGGTTAATCCTGCCTTTTTTTCGATTTCACCCGAGACTATCCCCTCGGGAATGCGACACTGCAAAGCATCGGCAAAGGGTTTACGGGTCACACTCAAGACTAATGTAAATTGTTCAGGGTATTTGCGTTCTAAATTACGCAGCTTATCAAGATATGCCAAATCCTGTGCTTCGCGCACGCCATACACAAGCACGACTTTTTCAAAACGCTCCCAAGGTTCATCGGTGTCGAGCATAGACAAAAATGGCCCTACTGCTGTTCCTGTGGCTAAAAACCACAAATGCTTCCCTTGGAGTTCACCCTTAGGAATTTCAGCTAAGGTCATAAAACCGGTCGCGGTTGAGGTAATTTCAATTTCATCGCCTATTGCAAGGTTGTGTAATTGAGGCGATAACAGGCCATCCTCTACTGCAACGGCGAGCACCTCGGCATAGGGTTTATCGGGAGAATTTACTAAGGAGTAGGCTCTAGCCACACGCTTATCATCTTGCATTTGACTTAACTTGATAAACTGACCAGGAATAAATGGAGCTAACTCGGCAGCAATGCGCAATGAGAATAACTTATCACTCCAATCAATACGTTCTATCACTTGTCCCCTAATCCACATAACTTGCCCTCAAGCGAAACGTTAAATAGGCTTCCAGCATAGACTTTTTTCTGCACAACAAAAACCCCTTATATAAGGGGCTTATGACTATAACGCTGAATATAGAACTGAAAATACTGAGGTATTAACTCGGACTCGATACTGTCTCATCAGTCTTCTTGTTAAAGCTATCTCTAAAGGCTTGCAGCCCCTCTTGCACTAAGCTGTAGGTTTTATCGACACCATCGGCAATATCACCCTGCAATACTTTAAGGCCGGACAGAATATCTTTAGCCTCTTTAAAGCCATTGTCAATGGCACCGCCAATAATCCCCATAAAGCTATCGAGTTGATCACTTAGACTCATACCCGAATTTTGTTGTTGGTGAATGCTAAAAAACTGCGTCGCAAAACTCACGATACGATCTGCAGTCGCTTCTGGAGAAGTATCTACGCCATTATCATAAGCCGTCTGAATCGCGTTCTCGCCCATAGTGGGCGCTAACTCTTTATTAATCGACTCTATCGCTGCGCGATAAAGCAAGGCCATAGACTGATCGCCTGACTTGATATTCACATCTTGCTGTGCCGATAAAATCGCTTGATTCATCAGCTGCTTGCTCGTTTGCTGCGCAGTTTGCTTCGAGGTTACTTCTGTGGCTTTCGCGTCCTTCGAATCACTCACTTCGGTGCCCTTAGACGCCGCGTTTTCAGCATATTTTTTCTGTGGCAAAGGGGTACTTTGCACTTGAGGGGGTTTATTGATTTCCATGATGACTATCCATTCAATTCGGGTCGACTTAATTATCGACCAAAATTTAACCAGCTTTAGTAATTTTTAGAATTGAAGTACCATCTGACCACAAGGCCATGATAAGGCCCACATAAATTAAGTGGGTTCATTCTTTAATAAGGTGCATAAAGCGCCAACCCACCGCAATGCAGATCATTACTATCGCTGAGCTTAGACATAAGCCAATAGAAAAGGATGTTACACCATGGCAGCAGGCCGCAGTTTGAGTCATTTCCGCTTTCACGGGTTTACACTAATCCTTAAGCACTATTTTAAGCATAATCTGGGTATCAATATAAAACGCTTTAGCCTGCTAACAAGCCTCGTCATATTCACTTGCCTCGGCTTTGCTCCCATTAGCCAAGCTCATGCTGAAAGTAGACTAATTATTTTAGTCAGACATGCCGAGAAAGCCGACACGCCAGCCAATAACCCGCAGTTATCACCCAAGGGAGAAATACGCGCAGCATCACTGATCACTGCCTTGAGCCGCACGCCGCTGTCGCAACTTATTGCGACTCAATACCTAAGAACCCAGCAAACACTCGCGCCCATCGCCGAGGATCGCCATTTACCTGTGACGATAGTAGAAGCTGCCAAACCTATCGAAGGACATATCCAACACATTGTTGAACAAGTGCATGCTGTAAAGGGCAATACACTCATCGTTGGGCATTCAAATACTGTCCGACAGATCATTAAAGCCCTTGGTGGACCTGAGATCCAAGCGATCAGTGAAGATGACTATAGCCAGCTGTTTTTACTCTCTCTTAATGATGACCAACCTGCGAGCTTGATCGCCACCCGTTACGGACAAGAATAAGGATAAATAACATGAGTGAACTCAATTGGTTTATGTGGGGACTCGATCTATTTTCAGGGCTGTTTTTGATTGTAATAGGACTCGCAGTACTCGCGGTTATTTACATGTATATCGCAGATAAAATGCAGACCAAACAAGCGGTAAGACATAACTATCCCGTGATTGGTCGCTTTCGATATTTGTTTGAAAAACAAGGTGAGTTTTTCAGACAATACTTTTTCGCCCAAGACAGAGAAGAACTGCCCTTCAACCGTGCTGAACGCAGCTGGGTGTACCGCGCCGCTAAAAATGTCGATAGAACTATCGCCTTTGGTTCGACTCGCCCCTTGGATACTGCCGGTACTGTTATGTTTATGAATACCGCCTTCCCAACCCAAGATGAAGAGATCACACCCATTCATCCACTGACAATTGGCACCAATTGCCGCCAACCCTATACGACTCAAGCCATTTGTCATATTTCAGCCATGAGCTTTGGGGCTCTATCGCGCCCAGCAATTACCGCCCTTTCCCACGGTGCAGCGCAGGCGGGTTGCTGGCTTAACACAGGTGAAGGCGGCTTGAGCCCTTATCATCTAAAAGGTGGCTGCGATATCGTCTTTCAAATTGGAACGGCCAAATACGGTGTACGTAATGAGCACGGACATTTAGACGATGAAAAGCTCAAGTCGATAGCCATTCATCCCGAAGTCAAAATGTTTGAAATTAAAATGAGTCAAGGAGCTAAACCGGGCAAAGGCGGCATTTTACCAGGGATCAAAGTCACAGCTGAAATTGCCCATATTCGCGGTATTCCTCAGGGTTATGACTCTATTAGCCCTAATGGTCATATTGAATTCAAATCCGTGAACGATATTTTGGATATGGTTGAACGAGTACGTGAAGTTACCGGTAAACCAACGGGCATTAAGGCCGTACTCGGTGACGTGCAGTGGCTCGAAGATTTATGTGATGAAATTGAACGTCGTGGCGAAGACTCTGCCCCCGACTTCTTTACCTTAGACAGTGCCGATGGCGGCACAGGCGCTGCACCACAACCTTTAATGGATTATGTCGGATTACCACTGAAGGAAAGCTTACCTATCCTAGTTAATGTCTTGATCCAACGAGGCTTGCGTAAACGCATCAAAGTCATCGCTTCGGGTAAACTTATTGTGCCATCAAGAGTCGCTTGGGCTTTGGCATTAGGTGCCGACTTCATCGCATCGGCCCGTGGCAATATGTTCGCCCTCGGTTGTATTCAAGCCTTACAGTGCAATAGAGATACCTGCCCAACGGGCATCACAACGCACAATCCCAAGCTACAACAAGGACTCGATCCTAGGGATAAATCGGCTCGTGTTGCTAGCTATAATCATAATTTACACCATGACTTAGCCTTAATTGCGCACTCTTGCGGAGTGACAGAACCAAGACAACTCAAACCCTCACATGTCCGAATTGTGCTCGATAGCGGTTTATCCATTTCACTCGATAAATACTATGCACATATGGATAAGTAGCCGCGAACCCTCGCGGTTAATGGCGAATACAACTTTCGTCTATATAGGGTTTACATAAGGTATATTTGAATGCGTATCACAAAAGAGGTAAGATCCGTGACGTGAGACATTATTCAAATGTCTTACCCACAATTGAACTTAAGGAAACACTTTGAAATCTAGCTTCGTAAGCCAACTGCCCGCCAGTAAAACTGTAAGCACTAGCTGTAAGAGCTGTAATCGCCTGACCGAGATCGAAGGTGAACTGGTGTGTTTTCGCGAAGGGCAGATCATTCGACTCACTTTGATAGATGAGTCAGTACCTAAATTGAATCTTTTATGTGAAGGTTGGAAAGCGGGGAAGCTGAACGGCGTAGCTTAATTCAGCCATATTTTATCTCTGGAGTCTCTCTAGAGCATCAAGAATAGAGGCTCACCTCTATTCTCGGACGTTCTCACCTAAACTGTACTAAAGCACTAGCGAACACACCTAACGCATACCCATAAAGTCACTTGTCGGCGCGTTCATATCGCGGATCACACCTGCCAGCACCATTTCTGGATTGACTTTAGCCAAGGTAAGTCGCCGAGTGGTAACCAACAGGCCCGCGTTCAACTCAGCATGAATGCGTTGCAATGAATCATAATCAACACCACGTTTTTTCAATGTCGCCATGATGGCATACCAATCAGTGGCGACTTTTTCTTCTTTGCCTTCAATATTAGCTCTCAGTGTAATATTTTCCATGCCAGATCTCTTCCGATTGATGTGTTGGCATTGAGTATAGAGAGCCGAAGCTGAATAAAGACTGAACTGTATTACGCTATTAACTGCTCAGAGGAGTATGTTGTTGCTCATTTTGTATCCGCCATAATTTGGCATAGAGACCATTTGCCAACAGCAAAGTCTGATGATTACCTTGCTCAACTATTTCTCCTTGGCTTAATACGACTATTTGATCGGCATCGACTATGGTCGATAACCTATGAGCCACCACTAGGCTAGTGTGCCCCTTAGCGACTTCCCGCAGTGCCGACAAAATAGCTTGCTCGGAGCGACTATCGAGTGAAGATGTAGCCTCATCAAACACCAGCACGGGCGAGCCCTTCAAAATGGCCCTTGCTATCGCGACCCGCTGTTTTTCTCCGCCAGATAGCTTTAAGCCGCGCTCACCCACCTTTGTGTCCCAACCAAGGGCAAGTGATGCAATAAATTGCTCTAAGTGCGCCAGTTTAATCGCGTTGCGCACCTCTTCATCCGTCGCGCCCGGGCGACCATAACGTATGTTCTCAACTAATGAATCGTTAAACAGCACTGTATCCTGCGGCACGATAGCGATGGCCCGTCGCAGCGCATCTTGGGTGAGATGGCGGATATCTTGTCCATCGATTTTAATCGCACCTTGGTCCACATCGTAAAATCGAAATAGCAGTTTAATCAGGGTCGATTTACCTGCACCACTATCACCTACAACAGCCACCTTTTTACCGGCTTCAACCTTAAAGCTCACGTCCCGCAGAATTTGCCGCTCATCGTAGCTAAAATTAACATTTTCAAATATCAATTCACCCTTAGTGGGTTGAAAATCGAGTGCTTGGGGTAAGTCGACTATCATAGGATGTTTATCGAGCAGGCTAAACATGCGCTCAATATTGGCTAACGCGCCGCGAATTTCGCGATACACAAAACCTAAGAAGTTAAGGGGTAAAAAGAGCTGCATCATAAACGCATTAATCAACACAAAATCACCTAAGGTCATATCGCCATAGGTAACTCTGTATGCCGCCAGCGCCATCATAGCTGTCATCGCCAAAGCGATAATCACAGCTTGTCCGCCATTGAGCGCAAACAAAGATAAGCGATTCTTACGCTTAGCGATCTCCCACTGTTCAAGCGCTTGGTCATAGCGCTGCGACTCATACTTTTCATTATTAAAATACTTCACCGTTTCATAGTTCAGCAAGCTGTCGATGGCGCGGGTATTCGATAACGAGTCAGCCTTGGCCGCATCACGTACATACTCAGTACGCCATTCGGTCGCGACCACAGAAAAAATAATATAAGCCAGCACAGCAACAAAAGTGATTGCAGCAAACGCAATGCCGTAGTTATAAAAGAAAATGCCAATCACCATGACAATTTCGAGCAAGGTCGGCACTATGTTGAACACCATAAAACGCATGAGGAAACTCACGCCGCTGGTGCCGCGTTCAATATCACGGGATAGGCCACCGGTTTTGCGCTCTAGATGAAAATCGAGGTCAAGTCGGTGTAAATGGTCGAATACCGCTAAGCCTAAACGGCGGATCGCCCGCTCTGTTACGCGGCCAAACAAGGTATCGCGGATCTCCCCCGTAATCGCCGTTAGTAGACGTACCGCGCCATAGGCCAACACTAATCCTACGGGCACACTGAGGGCTTGCGCAGTTTTATCGGCATCTAAGGTGTCGACCAAATGCTTCAGAATAAAAGGCAGACCAACGCTGGTCAGCTTAGCGATGATGAGACATGACATCGCCAGCGCAATACGGCCTTTGTATTCCAATAAGTAAGGCCAAAGCAGTTTCATGACGTGCCAGTTTAATTTATCGACTGGACCTTCAAAATATAACGTTGGGCGCATAGGACATAACCTTGAATGAGTTATACCAATTGTAACAGTTCACACCGGACATAAGCTAAGCGAAACTAGCAAAGTCTGAATAAAATCAATCAGATTTTCCTGACAGACAAATAGACTTATTCACGACATACTCATCTGCTATTTTGATTGTATTTAAAGCCAAAACATCATACTTACGCATTACACTGGCGTATTCACAATAAATGAATTTATACTAATTTGTGTTCAGGCATGTACCGTTTTACTTAACCTCAGAGCCGTATGTAAGAGGATAAGAGTGCAATGGAAGAAGACTTGGCACAAAGTTGCTGCTGTTGATTATTTTTGCCGTTTTGCCCAAAATGCCATGGAGGCGGTTATACAAATCAATAGAATTTGTTAACCTCTACGCGCTAGATTTTGCGATTCATACGCCCAAGTTCTAGCGAGAACATTAAGACAAACAAATTAAATTAAGATCAAAGGAAGCTTTATGTTGGATTCCGCTAAAGTTCAATACCCGCCATTACCACTGATCCAAACTTGGGTGTGGATGATGATCGAATCAGGCAATCCAGAGATACAAGATAAAGGTAGAAACAACCTTATTGCCGCCTTTGGTAGCTTAGCCAAAGCAAATGAATACATTGTTGAAATAAGCAATAAATAGATAAAACAAAGGCGCCAGGATAGCGCCTTTGTTTTTACTTAACCCGCAATCGTTAACGGCTAACTCAGGTATAGTTGCGGTTTATGTTCGCTCGAGCAGACAATTAAACCTGACGGCGTTCGATAATGCTTTGGTTCAAAATGGCTAACAGACGCTCGGTATCATCCCAACCAATACACGCATCGGTAATACTCTGCCCATAGCATAACTCTTGACCTTCAATAAGATCTTGACGACCTTCCACTAAATGGCTTTCTACCATAACACCAAAAATAGCAGTATTTCCCGCCGCCACTTGACCAGCTACATCTTCAGCAACCACTAACTGACGTTGATACTCTTTACTACTATTAGCATGGCTAAAGTCGATCATGATGTTGTCGGCAAGCTTTGCTTTTAACAATTGCTGGCTAATCTCAGTGACATGCGGCGCGCTATAATTGGGCTCGCGGCCACCCCGTAAAATAATGTGGCAATCAGGATTGCCCTTAGTCGAAACGATCGCCGAATGGCCCAACTTAGTCACAGATAAAAAATGGTGTGGTGCATTGGCAGCACCTATCGCATCAATAGCAACTTTAATCGTGCCATCAGTACCATTTTTAAAACCGACCGGACAAGAAAGACCCGAGGCTAACTCTCTGTGTACTTGAGATTCTGTCGTACGGGCACCAATGGCTCCCCAGCACATTAAATCAGCCATATATTGTGGGGTGATCATGTCAAGAAACTCACCCGCGGTTGGCATACCGCTGTCGTTCAAATCCACTAATAATTTACGGGCGGTGCGTAAACCATCATTGAGTTTAAAGCTGTTATCCATGTAAGGATCGTTAATCAGCCCCTTCCAACCCACTGTGGTTCTTGGTTTTTCAAAATACACTCGCATCACAATTTCGAGTTGATCTTTATAACGTTCACGCAGTGAGACCAAACGCTGTCCATATTCCAACGCAGCTTTGGGATCGTGGATAGAACAAGGGCCAATCACCACTAATAGACGATCATCAGACTTAGCCAGAATATTATGGATACTATTACGCGCATTAAACACAGTCGCAGAGGCTTTTTCGGAAGCAGGAAATCGTTCAAGAATCGCGATAGGTGGAAGTAACTCTTTTACTTCTTTAATGCGAACGTCATCATTTTGGTAATACATAATTTTACTGCTCCAACGCTGGTGTTTTAGGCTATTTCTATCGCTGCGATAAGGGATCTCAACTGCAATACTGGGTTCAATTTATCGAGTCTCAGGCGCCAATGCAACCAAGTTGTCTCCATTTCAAAAAATCAAATATAACTTATTGTTTTAATATATTTTAAAAAAATCAAAATTCAAATATGCCAGCTAACTCACAGCCTTGATGAACAAAATCGAATATGGCGGATAAAAAGGAATAAACATATTTGCTGCAAGTGTATTTAGGTGCCCTATGTTAGCAAGCAAAGATGTTTACCCGTAATAAGCATAATTGATGGCCAGCTCTCTATAGAAAAGAGCGGGCAAATGCTAATGCTGTAACATGACTTGTAACTTGCTCTGATAGCGTTGACGCTCTGACTCATCTCGACTCAAAGCCAAGGCTTTATCCATATTCAGTTTGGCACGCTTTTCGTCCCCCAGCGCCCAGTAGGTTTTAGATAAACCGAAGAAGAACTCATGACGATAATCCGCTTTAGCCAACGCCCTTTGATACCAAGCCAAGGCCTCGTCGTATTGATGCTCATCATAGGCTTGCTGCCCCATGTCATAGTAATAATAGGGATTACGTATTCGCGCTAATTCAAGCACTTTATTAATTTCGGCCCATTCATCAAGCCGCCCCTGCGCCCCTAAAATCAAGGCTAAATTATAAAGCGTTGTCAGATTTTTCGCATCAAACTTGAGTGCATAGCGATAAACCTGTTCGGCCCGCTTTTCATCACCTTTATGCCGGTAAATAATGGCGAGCGTGTTGAGTGAAGGAACAAACTGGCCGACTTTTAAACCCACTTTAATCAAGGCATAGGCCCTGTCTAAATCACCGTTCACCAAAGACTCTGCCGCCATATTGTTGTAAAACATGCTGATTAAGGTCTGCCGATCCACTTGGGTTTTACCGTATCCCCGTAGAGCTCGCTCTGGCATAAAGTCCACTAAAACTGCGGTAGATGACACATAAACTGAATGTGCGTTTTCAGGTGGAAGTAAGCGTAAATTCACATGCCCATTGATTAAATAGAAATCACCTTGCTTATCCCATACGGGTTCTATCGCAATATCTTGATACTCAGCACTCACATTCAATATGTCCGCTAACGCAGAAGTCATGACCACTAAAGACATGCAATTACCCGCCCTTTGGGCATAGGTTTCACGGGCAATTTGGGTCAGATTATCTTGATATCGAAAATCAATGTTAGCGCTATTGGTTTGACTTGCATTGATATAACTAGCTAACCATTCATTGGCTAACATGTTGTTATTGTGTGACAAAGTGTATATCCCATAGCGACGTTTTACGTCTGTCACGACCTCAGGTGGCAGATAAAAAATATCCGCAACAGAAGGAATATCGGCCACAGGGGTAAACAGTGAATCGGCAAGTAACGACTCAAGATCCGACGGATTAGGCTCAATGGTCGTCGAGCTACAAGCAAACAATTGACTGAATACAACGCTCAAGATCGTACTCAAGTATACGGCTCGGAATAGTTTCGACATACGTCCTCCCACACCATTAGCTCCTATTTGAGCTTATTACAAATGGCGAAAAAGACGACATAAAATGGTTACATAAAATGATAATCGCGATCGATTGAAAATAATCGCAAATAATTTAATGAATTAACTATTGTGAAGGTCGGTCAACTTCTATGTATAACTCACGCTGCTGATAATCATACGGCCGATAGTTATGCTCCCCACAGGTAAAATGTCGATAGGGTTTCATGACCGTAACGCAACCTGAGGGTAAAGCCTGCAAAATTTGGATTTGCTGCTGGCGACGAAGCGACTCCTGCCATTCAAAATCTTTGAGCACTTGATCACGCACGGCAAAGGCATCGACAGGCTCACTTGAGCGATTAACGATCACTTCTCCTGCAAAGGCAGAAACCGATATCCAGCCAGAAATGACGATAAGACTTAGTCGCGAAAATTGACCTATTGTTTTTATATTCAAGCTCATAGAACACTCCTTAATTTATACAAGAAAACAGAATTGCTCAGTAATTAAGCTTATGACCCTGTGCTTAAACTTCAATCACATTGATTACCCATAAAAAAGCAGAGCCTAGGCTCTGCTTCACTATCCCTCGATCCAAGCTAAGCATCAAGGTGAATCACGTGTTAATGTGCAAGTTTAATCAGCCCGCATTTTTGACCGTAACAAACTCAGGATAGGCATCAATACCGCAGTCAGAAGCATCCATACCGTTGTATTCTTCTTCCTCAGTCACACGGATCCCCATGGTTATCTTAATCACATACCAGACTGCAAATGATGAGCAGAATACCCAAGTGAAAATGATCGCTGCGCCCGTCAACTGTCCGGTAATAGTTGCATTAGCATTGGATAATGGCACACACATTAAGCCGAGGAAACCAGCCACACCGTGTACTGAAATCGCACCGACGGGATCGTCGATCTTAATGCGATCTAAGCCCACAATCGAGAACACCACCACACCGCCCGCCACTAAACCAATCACACCCGCCATTAACAATGAAGGCGAGAGAGGATCTGCTGTAATCGCCACTAATCCAGCCAAAATACCGTTAAGGATCATGGTCAAATCCGCTTTACCCCAAATCATCTTACACACGATAAGAGCTGAGATGGCACCAAAAGCCGCTGCAGTATTGGTATTCACAAACACTTTCGCCACTGAGCTTGCATTCGCCGCATCCGACACCATTAATTGCGATCCGCCGTTAAAGCCAAACCAGCCCATCCACAGAATAAACATACCTAAGGTTGCCATTGGCAAGTTAGAGCCTGGAATAGGATTCACTTGGCCATTAGGCCCGTATTTACCCTTACGCGCACCGAGCAATATCACGCCAGCAATCGCCGCGGTCGCCCCCGTCATATGCACAATACCGCTACCAGCAAAGTCTACAAAGCCCAGTTTAGCGATAAAACCTTGGCCCCAAGTCCAATAACCTTCTACTGGATAGATAACCGCTGTCATCACCACAGAGAAGAACAAGAAAGCCCACAACTTCATCCGTTCCGCCACAGCACCAGAGACAATTGACATCGCCGTTGCCACAAATACAACTTGGAAGAAGAAGTCAGATTCTAATGCATGGCTCGCATCTGCTGATTGCGAACCAATTAAGGTGCCAATTGACGGTAACCAGCCACCTTCAGTGTTATCCACATACATGATGTTATAGCCAACCAACAGATACATCACACAGGCAATCGCGTACAGCACAACGTTCTTAGTTAAAATTTCAGTGGTATTTTTAGAGCGAACTAAACCCGCTTCTAACATAGCGAATCCCGCCGCCATCCACATGACTAAAGCACCAGAAATCAAAAAGTAAAAGGTATCGAGTGCAAAGCGTAGTTCAGTGACTGTGCCGCCTAATTTCGTTAATTCTTCCATTGTCAGCCCCTTATAGCGCTTCAGTATCAAGTTCACCCGTACGGATACGGATAGCATGTTCTAAATCAACGACGAAGATCTTACCGTCACCAATTTTCCCCGTATGGGCCGCAGTGGTAATCGCCTCAATCAACATGTCGAGATTTTCAGCCTTAGTGGCAATTTCTAGTTTTACTTTTGGCAAAAAATCCACCTGATACTCGGCGCCGCGATACAACTCTGTATGCCCTTTCTGACGGCCAAAACCTTTCACTTCGGTCACCGTCATGCCCTCAATACCAATTCCGGCGATAGCTTCACGGACATCATCCAACTTAAACGGCTTGATGATAGCGCTGACTAGTTTCATCCTGACCTCCAAAAAAACGCGATTGTTATTAACTTGTATCAAAGGTAATTCAATCATTAGGCCAACAATTTAATCTATTGATTATTATTGGTTTAAATTGTTTAACACTATTTTTTAAGGTTAAAAACGCACCATAATCGAGCACGAACTGGTGCGATGCACTCTTTTAGTGAGCAGTTTAAGTGCGACAGCTATTCGACCTTAGGCCTATTGGTAACAAGGTTAAATTAGGGTCTACTGGGGGAAGCGTAAATCGAGATGAAATCTGAGCATCACAACACAAGCTCTTAGACAAAAGCGAAGATCATCACTAAGACAATCATCAAGCGCAGAAGGAAGGCCCGATGTTAAAACCAGAAGAATGTGTTCTCGTTATCGTCGATGTGCAAGGAAAACTTGCACAAATCATGGATAACAGTGACAAGCTGCATCAACAACTACAGACCTTAATCCAAGGCGCACAATTATTTGAAATTCCAATACTGTGGTTAGAACAACTACCCGATAAACTCGGAGCAACTAGCACTGAGCTGCAAACCTTACTTGCGAAAACCAGCTCACCCATTGCTAAGCAGCATTTTAGCGGCTGGCACTGTGACGCGTTTGCAAAGGCATTAACTAAGACGAATCGCAAACACGTCATAGTCGCGGGTATTGAAACCCATGTGTGTGTTTACCAAACCTGTTGTGACCTTATCGAGCAGCAATATTCGGTGCATTTAGTCGCCGATTGCGTATCGTCACGCAGTGCTGAGAATAAACAACTTGGGATCCAAATGATGACGGCCAGGGGCGCCCTATTAACTAACGTGGAATCGCTATTATTTGAATTACAACATCAAGCCCAAGGCGAGCGATTTAGGGCGTTATTAAAACTGATCAAATAGCGATTTAGCCCGTGGTATTCACTCGGCCAGCATGATCAACGCCTGACATTACTCGATATTTTTTCCATAAAAAAGCCCCCGCTGAGTCAGCGAGGGCTTTTGTTTGCATGAGGGGTTAGCTCATATCGAAAACTCAACCACGATTGATTAAAACCTACTTATAAGTGGCTTCGCGTTTTTTCGCTTCTTCATCCCACTTAGGTAACATGTCTTTCTTAAATGCTTCTTTCTCTGCATTCATTTTATCCATGTCCATACCTAATGCTGCTTGTGCCTTAGCTTTGGTAGAGATATCAGGAATCGCAACAGGATCTGTGATGCCTTTTTTACCGAGTAATTGCGCTAACTTCACACGAGCATCAGCAGCTTTACTTACCGAAGTTCCCAGAATACGCAATGCTTCATCCGGTGCGTGAGCTGCAACACCATGGGAAGCAATCGCTAAATCCCAACGCCATTGTGAGTGGCGGATATCTGTCAGTATGGGTTTCATTTCTTCTTCAGTGGCGCCAGCTTTCCACGCAGCCTCTGCTTCAAAGTGTGCTTTGACTAATTGCTCTTCCGCTTTCAACTTCATTTCTTTAACTTTGGCTTTACGCTCATTAGTCACGCCAACCAAAAACTCTTTAGTCTGGCTATGGCAAGTTGCACAGGTTTCTTCAAAACGGTCGAATGGATTGCCCACTTTATGATCAGTAAACTTCTTACCTTCAGCACTGGTCACTTTTGGCATGTGACAGTCAACGCAACTTACATTATTCATGCCGTGAATACCCATTTTCCAAGTTTCATACTCTGGATGCTGGGCTTTTAACATTGGTGTCTTAGAAAGGGCGTGTGTCCAATCAGAAAATTGGATTGAGTCATAGTAGACTTCCATTTTTTCAACTGTTGTACCCATATCCCAAGGGAATTTAACAAAATTCTTTTTGTCGTCAGTTTTCTCAAAATAATACTCAACGTGGCACTGAGCACATACCATTGATTCTTTATCTTGTTTAGACGCTTTGCTAAAAGGTGTACCTATAGCTTCAAAAGCACGGTCTGCATAAGGGCGTGAAATACGTAACTTTGGAGAGCTTTTTTCATGGCAATCACCACAACCAATGGTATTTGTCACTTCAGGGCCACCCTTTGACCACTTACCTTTGAAGTAACCATCTTCGCCTTGCTCTTCAATCAAGCGAGGTACGTCAGGGCTCTTACAGCTCCAACATGCCATCGGCATAGGACCATCTTCCGCATTAGCGGGTGCACCTGTACGTAGCGTGTTGCGCACGTCAGTTACCGCATACATGTGGCCGCGTGGTGCATTATAATCTTTAGCAAAACTATAACCCGCCCATAAGATCACCATATTAGGATCTTGTGCAAGTGCATCCACTAGTTCTTCACTTTTAGCGGTATCATGCCAGCTACTGTATTGATTCTTAAATTTATCTTTATAAACTTCGTTGCGAGGCTCTGTTTTATCACTCGCCATTGCGCCCGCAGCCATGAAGCTGGCGGCAACCAGTGCACTCAGTGCAAAGGACTTACCTGTCATCTTCTTCATCATCTCATCTCCGTGTTGCATTATTGTTGTAAATCACGACATCTCCATGGTCAAACTTAGTGATTTAACCCTGCTAAAAATATACCTCTTAGGGGGTATCTAGGTTGAAGTTTGCGCTAGATCAAAATGTAAAGGTGTTGTTGTTCACATTTCTATACTTTTGTTAATGTATTACATTATTTTCTAATGTAAAAACCACTGCAAAGTGCCATAACAGCGGCCATCAAAATGAACAGCGGATTAATGAAACGAGGTAGTCTAACCTCAAAAATCTTAGGATTAATGTTAGTACTTATTCTGCTCTCTAGTAGTTTATCGACTTTTGCTATCATCAATTTGTCCTACAGCTTAGGCGACGCCAAGGCGATTAATGCCTCAGGGTCGCTGAGGATGCAAAGCTATCGGTTAATGTTTTACGCCAACTCAGGCAGCGATGCTGCGCAGGATAAAATCACCGAATTCGAAAATACGCTCTATTCCGACACGTTAAAGCCCTCGGAAAGTTGGTTTAGTCCGCCAGAAATTGCCGCTCAATATCAGCTTGTCATCGATAAATGGCTGGTGATGAAACACTACATAGAACAAGAAAACTCCCGCGATTATGTCGCCTCACTGAAGGACTTTGTTGATACCATAGATTTACTGGTGCTAGAGATGGAGCACTACGCCGCCTTTAAACTCAGGCTCCTTGCCGCCAGCCAAATATTAGGCTTAGGCGTCATGCTCATTATCGCTTTTGTGGCCGTGCGTTTTACAAAGAAGAAAGTGGTGATCCCACTGCAAAAACTGATGGAGTCGGCGAATACCATTTCTAAAGGTAATTTTGAAATTGAAATGCCCGAGACCGAATACATTGAACTTACAGCGCTGACCCATGCCCTACAAAAAACGGCGAAGGAACTCGCGACGCTTTATGGCAACTTAGAATCGCAGGTAGCAGAAAAAACCTTAGCGCTGACAAGGGCCAACAACGAGCTGGCATTCTTATATGATAACCTACTGACATTAAACGCGAATAAACTCGATTATAAGGCGCTCAAGGCGGCGCTGAATCAGTTAAAAGGCTATGAATCACTCGACTACCTAAGACTCATTATCCAGTATCCCGAGCAAGAGCTTGAAGTGATTGAGGCCGATGGCGGCTGGCCAGATATGACTCAAGAGAGCACCCGTTTTCCACTGCAATTTGAGCAGGCTAATTTAGGCTATTTAGAGTTAATTGCCGCTCAAACACCCAATATCGCCTTGTTTAACAATTTCGCAATTATGCTGACGCGCTCAATCGTGATCCACAATGCCACAGAGCAAAGACAGCAACTGGCGCTAATGGAGGAACGTGGCGTAATTGCCCGAGAGCTGCACGACTCTTTAGGTCAAGTGCTATCTTTCCTAAAAATCCAAATTAGCTTATTACGCAAAAACTTAGATTGCAGTTGCCGCAGTCCAATCGTTGAGGCGCAGCTAACCGAAATCAACGAAGGTGTAAGCACTGCCTACGTGCAGCTCAGGGAGTTACTATCCACCTTTAGGCTCACAATTAAAGAACCCGATCTAAAAAGTGCTTTAGAGGCTATGCTTGAGCAACTCAGGACAAAGACGAATATAAAGATAACCTTAGACTATAAACTTGCGCCACAATGGCTAGAGGCAAAGCAACACATCCACATACTGCAGATCACGCGAGAAGCGACGTTAAACGCCATCAAACACGCTGAGGCCAGCCTCATTAACATCCATTGCTATAAGGATGACGAGGGTATGGTCAATATTGATGTTTGTGATAACGGCATAGGTATTGGACATTTAAAAGAACGAGATCAACATTTTGGCATAGGTATAATGCATGAACGAGCCAGTAAGCTTTCAGGTAAAGTCGTGTTCAGCGACAATGATTTAAAGAAATTTAAACCTGCTATGACAACCACGACTGAGCAAGGATGCAATGCACAAGACGACGCACTCAAACCTAACAGCCCATTAAACCTTGTGCACCACAGCAAAGGGTCAAGTGGCACTAGAGTGACGCTTATTTTCCCATCTCAACAGGAGCCTTCAAATGGGTAAACCTTATTCCGTACTGGTGGTCGATGACCATCCCCTCTTGCGCAAAGGCATCTGCCAGCTCATCGCTTCAGATCCTGACTTCAGCCTATTTGGCGAAGCCGGTAGTGGTTTAGACGCATTAACCGCAGTGGTCACCGATGAACCCGACATCATATTGCTCGATCTGAATATGAAAGGCATGACAGGCCTAGATACCCTCAACGCCATGCGCCAAGAAGGTGTTACCTCACGCATAGTAATTCTCACCGTTTCCGATGCAAAACAGGATGTTATCCGTTTACTTCGTGCTGGAGCCGACGGCTATTTGCTCAAAGATACTGAGCCAGATTTGCTGCTCGAAAAACTCAAAAATGCCATGCTTGGCCACAGGGTGATCAGCGATGAAGTCGAAGAATACCTTTACGAACTTAAAGATGCGACCGATGAACAAGAATGGATTTCGAGCCTAACCCCAAGGGAGCTGCAAATTCTACAGCAACTGGCGGAAGGCTTAAGTAATCGCATGATTTCAGAGCATTTACACATTAGTGAGGGCACAGTTAAAGTGCACGTGAAAAACCTACTGCGTAAAGCCAATGCTAAATCGAGAACCGAAATGGCGGTGCGCTACCTTAATAATTAAAGATACGAAAATGAGCTTGGTATCGCGAAAACAATAAAGGCAATCCCATGATTGCCTTTATGTTTTTATCAAATAGAGATTAAATAAATGATTACAAACCTTTCTCAATAAATTGCTGCCAACTCAATAGCGCCAGCTCAAAATCCTCTAGGCCACAATAAGCTTCTGACTCAGCATCATAGAGTGACATAGCCTCTTCCAATTCATATTCTTGCTCAAAACCTAAGGCATTGGCAAAGACTCGGGCCTGTTCACGCTCTAACTCTAAGGTAAAATCATTACCAACAAGACGCCATGAACCTCGTTTATCGGCTTGAATTTCTTTTATCACACCCAACACTTGCTGAATTTTAGCTAACTCAGTCCCTAATTCTTCCGTAAACCATTGCCCAAGCACTTCATGATCCATGCTAAAGCTAGCCAAAAAAGTGCCAGTTAAACTGTTACGCCGAAATTCGTATTCCATTTTATTGTCTCTTTGATCTAAGCCTACTAATGCTAATTTTAACCTATCCTTGGCTAAGTTGCTTGCATCCCTCAGCACATCAAATTTATGTCAATTTACGTTTTTCTCATGTCGTTAAGCATAAGTACTGACTTCATTTTCATGACAAAATCAGTTAGTTTGTTTGGATGATTTTGAAAGTTAAATGGAATGCGATATGCACGAAGGGTTTATCTACAGTTTAGTGCTCAGCGGCGCCCAAGCGGGTTCCACCTTGAGCCTAGAACAGATCGAAAAATGGGATCCTCAGGATGGCCTACTCTGGTTACACCTTCGCTATCGCAATAAAAAGGCACGCCACTGGATACTCAATAGCGGTCTGCCTAAGGTCGAAAGTGATGCCCTACTCGCCCAAGACACTCGTCCCCGCGCTGTGATTACAGGTGAAGGCATATTACTCGCATTACGCGGCGTTAACCTCAACCCCAATTCTGCTCCCGAAGACATGGTGGCTGTGCGTATCTATGCCGATAAACAGCGGATCATATCCACCTGCGATCGCGAGTTACAGTCGGTCAAAGATGTCGCCGAGCTGATCCTTGAGGGAAATGGGCCTACAACTACGGGGGACTTTATCGTCGCAATCTGCGAACGACTGACCAATCGTAAAGTCGAGTTTATTGATAAATTAGAAGAACAACTCTCTGATTTAGAAGAACTAGTCGTCTCAGGCAATGTGAAAGACTTACGTACCGATATCGCCGAACTGCGCCGTCAAACTGTGGCCATTCGCCGCTATTTAGCCCCACAGCGCGAAGCATTCTCGAAAATGATTTCTGAGCAATTTAGCCTATTTAAAGATACTGAGCGACTCAAGCTGAGGGAAACAAACGATAAACTTATCCGCACCATTGAAGATCTCGATGCCCTGCGCGATAGGGCCAATGTGACTCAAGAAGAATTACTCAGTCAGCAGTCGGAGCAACTCAACAAACGCTTATATTTCTTATCCTTAGTGTCAGCAATCTTCTTACCGCTAGGCTTTTTAACAGGCTTACTTGGGGTCAATATTGGCGGGATACCGGGCGCGGACAACACTTGGGCCTTCGCCACCTTCTGCGGCATATTAATCTCACTCGTCGCCCTGCAAATGGCACTGTTTTATCGATTCAAGTGGTTATAGCCACCTTAAAACAACGCCAATCGATTAGGATTGGCGTTGTTTTCTCTCAGTCCCATAAGCTAATTGTTATGGGCTAATGCTTACGAGCTAATTTTTATAATTTAGGCTGGAATGTCGGCAACTCAAAAACATGAGTCATGACTTTATAAAGCTCTGTTCCTTGGTGCACAGACGCCGAAGCAAAGTGCAAAATAGGCACACAGTCCTGGGGCAAACAGACCGTCTTTAGCTCATCTGCCGTACCGTATAAATCCATACGCAGTAAATTGACTAAGGGCTGCCCCGCAGCCAGTGGCTCACCCACAGGTGCGAGATATTCCACTAGTCCTGAACTTGGCGCGTGATACTTTTTATAGTCTTTAAGGTAACAACCAAAGCGCGACATTTTAGCAGGCGCAACGGTTTCAGCTATTACGCCTCTGTGGCTTAAATACGCCAAAATCCCTTGAGCATCAACCAACGCATCCTCAAGACAGACACGCTCTTGACTCGCCAACTCTAAGGTTAACGCCGACACAGCAACGGCTAGATCGCGCCCCTGTGCTTTTGCAAAATCACTCAATTGCCACCAAGGACAAAACGCCGCCTCATCCATGGCGCCACCAAAGGCATTGGGGATAATGAGCGTATAAGGGATCGACAAAAACTGCGCAGCAGCTAAGTCATATTCAGGACAATACAAGTGCTTACAAGACTTAGGACCTGTGTGCAGATCGAGCACTATATCCGCGCCATGGGCCATAATCTGCAGATTAACCGCGAGCCTATGGCCAGTAGTAATGCCCCATTCATGACGCAATTTTTGCTGACAAGCTTCAACCAAAGTACTGCGATAGGCTTGGATCAGCTCGCTATCACTCAGCTTGGCATGTTCCCCATACCAAGTCGGTAAATCGATAGCATGATTCAAATACTCACGATTCCAATTCGCGCCCGTAATAGGATCAAATCGGCCAAGGGTAAACTCACCACTTTTTTGGTTGATCCCGAGTGGATTGGCCAATGGCACTAAGGTGATTTCGCCGCGGATGTCACAGTGTTCAAGCTGCTTCATCAACTGATAAATCACCGCATTCCCTTGTACTTCAGCACCGTGGACATTGGCTTGAATATACACTTTGGGGCCAGTCGCCTTATCGTCACTCGGCTTGAAATGGTAGATAGGCAAAGTGAGTGCTTGCCCTGCGGCAAGCTCCCCGATTTGCAGAGACGATGTTGTCGGCAACATACTAAACGCCTTCGAACAGATTTTGATGCAGCGATTTAACCACTTGTGCCGCTTCCGCTTCGGCCACTAACACACACAGATTATGTGGGCTGGCACCTTGGCAAATCATCCGCACATTGTGTGGCTCTAACACTTCAAATACACGGCGACAGATACCCGGTGTCGTCGCAATACGATTACCGATAATCGCCACTAAGGCCAATCCATCTTCAACTCGCACACGACAATGCTGTGATAATTCTTGCAGCAATGCCTCACTCAACAGACCTTGTCCACTTGAATCTGAACCGGTTTTATCGAGGGTTAGAGACACATTCACTTCTGATGTGGTAATCAAATCCACACTGATCTTATGTCGCGCTAATGTCGCAAAGGTTTCCGCTAAAAAGCCCTGCGCATGCAACATTTGCAAGCTGTGAAGATTTAACAGGGTTTGATCGCGGCGCAAAGCCACAGCGCGGAATACGGGCGCATCTTCCACTTGATGACGGATCCAAGTTCCGCCCTTTTCAGGCTCTTTACTTGAACCCACAAACACTTGAATTTGCTGACGAACGGCAGGAAGAATAGTCGCTGGATGCAATACCTTGGCACCAAAGGTCGCCATCTCGGCGGCTTCATTGAAACTGATCTCGGCAATCGGAAAGGCATTGGGCGCCAAACGAGGATCCGTTGTATAAATCCCCGCGACATCGGTCCAAATCTCTACCGCTGAGGCGCGTAACGCTTCAGCTAACAGTGCAGCAGAATAATCACTACCGCCGCGACCTAACGTGGTCGTTTGACCCGATTCATCGGCACCGATAAAGCCTTGTGTCACAATCACTTGCTCCGCTAACAGTGGCTGTAGATAATCACGAGCTAAAGTCGCAATCTTTTCAACCTGAGGTTCAGCGCGGCCAAAGTGGCTGTCAGTACGTAATACTCGGCGCACATCGAAGGCACTTGAGTTGACACCTTTCTCGCGGATCACCGCCGAAAACAACGCCGAAGAACATTGCTCACCGAGGGACAACAACTCATCCATAGTCGCTTTGCTGCGTTGTGATGCGAGCGCTTCACTCAATACCGACATGCGACTCAATAATTTATCTAATGCGGCGGCCACATCGTTAGGACGACCGAGCTTATCTAAAATCGCATATTGAATTTGGGCAATTTGTTTTAATCGCTGTAATCGGCCATCGTCGTTGATCGATTCTTGGGTCAATTCCACTAACAGATTAGTCACGCCGCTCGAAGCGCTGACCACGACTAAACGACAATGAGGATTAGCTAACACTATGTCTGCACAGCGATTCATAGCGTTATAGTCGGCAACTGAGGTGCCACCAAATTTTGCGACAACGAGGGACATTAGCGCACCTCCGTGAAACACGTAGGGCAACAAATAAATGCAGATTGAATAAGATATTGATTAACTAACATGATCACACTCCGAACTGACTTCGTTCGAAGAGCCTGGTGCTCAATGATAACGCACCCCAAAAGAAGGGAAACAGCAATCGTCACCAGAAGCTCTCCACCAATTACAGGTGACAATCGTCAGGATTCAGCCTGAGCGACCGACATAAACATGCAGCAACCATATCTATGCCTCGGCGTTAATCTCCCTCATCAGTCATCGCTGGAGTTTGTGCTCCTCTGACCGACTACCTAGTTAACGCTCCTCTTCTGTTCCTTTCCTAGGAAAGGGACGAAAAAAGTAGCAATAAACCCCTAATGAAGTCAATGCTAATTTCATAACAAATGAACAATTTAAATAAAATCTTTTGAAAACAACTAAATGTTCAAATCGGGTAGCTCGTATACCAGCTGCACATAATCTCTAAATTTGCCTAAACACACTTCATCATGTCCATCCAAGGTGCAAGGCACTAAGCTCACATCCCCTTGTTCGACAACATAAATCGCATATTGATTAAATTTCTTACCCAATTGCAATGCCATCGTTCTATCGATAAACACGGCCCAACTTTTTTCCATGTGGGATAAATCCGGTGCTGCGCCCACTAAAGCACGATAAGGGCTACCGAGTAATTCAATTTCACGGAGAAGTTGGCGATCGAGTAAACGGTTTTGGCTAGGAGAGAGAAGCTTTGAAGCGGGATTATGAGCGGTAATAACAGCAAAGGAAAAATCACAGGATAATGCTTGAGTCAGCAAAAACAACGGCGCTTGGTAACATTGCCACAAATTTTGAGTCGTATTGTCCATTGGTAGTCTAGTCGAAAAATGAACCCAAGCTAGTGTAGCAGAGTGATTGTAAAATCCAAAGAGGCGTGAACTGGCTCACAGGAATAAGAAATACATTAGTTATACTAATCAATAGCTAAAGTAAATATCATGGTAAAAACCCCTGCTCACCTAAAATTTGTTAACATTTCATTTGTTAACAAATGACTAAAACGAGTACAATGTACGTACTGGTGAGTTGAAACAGATTGAGCAAGATGCTTATCGTTCAATACAGTTTGTTACATATATCGCTTAAAGTAACGTGAACTGACCGGGCATCTGTTTAAAATCTGTTCTACATTTGATTTGTCTTTTAAACATTTAAAAAAAACAATAGTTAAGGAACTTATTCTAACTATTGCTTATCGAAGTTGGTACTGATTACGTTTTCTCGTATTACACTTAAACGTGCACTTAATCTACATCAAGATATAGATGTCACCGTAAAGATTTTCCTTTTGAGCACAAAGCAGTTCAAGGAAGTATCAACGCTTTTATGAATATAAGAGCCCGAAGTAAGTTGCTCTTATTGGTTAGTATAAACTGATTAAAATTTAGGTAAATAATATGCAAAATCCGCACATTCTGATCGTTGAAGATGAAGCCGTTACCCGTAACACGCTGAGAAGTATTTTCGAGGCAGAAGGGTATGTGGTAACTGAGGCCAATGATGGCGCAGAAATGCATAAGGCTATGCAGGAAAACAAAATTAACTTGGTCGTTATGGACATTAACTTGCCAGGTAAGAATGGTCTATTGTTGGCACGTGAACTACGTGAAATCAACAACATCGGTCTTATCTTCCTGACAGGTCGTGACAACGAAGTCGACAAAATTCTTGGACTTGAAATTGGCGCGGACGATTATATTACCAAGCCGTTCAACCCACGTGAATTAACGATTCGTGCTCGTAACCTTCTGACTCGTGTCAACAGCGCTGGCGCTGAAGTCGAAGAAAAGAGCTCAGTAGAATACTACCGCTTCAATGATTGGAGCTTAGAGATCAACAGCCGTTCATTAGTGAGCCCACAGGGTGAATCTTACAAACTGCCACGTAGCGAGTTCCGCGCTATGCTGCACTTTGTTGAAAACCCAGGCAAAATTTTGACTCGTGCCGATCTACTGATGAAAATGACTGGCCGTGAACTTAAGCCACACGATCGTACCGTAGACGTGACTATCCGTCGTATCCGTAAGCATTTCGAAAGCTTGCCAGATACGCCAGAAATCATCGCAACTATTCACGGTGAAGGCTATCGTTTTTGCGGTAACTTAGAAGGCTAATAGCCCGCTAAGCAACCCGCATTAGAAACTGGATTGGTTTGATAAAAATCAATTCACAAAAAACCAGATCCTAGGATCTGGTTTTTTTATGCCTGCTATTTGGTGTTTTTCAACTGCCTATCGAGGAAATCTGCCAGTGAGCGATATAAGTGATTACGCACTTTCTCGCCACGCATCGAATGTTTAGATCCAGGATAATCGATCATCTGGAACAGTTTGCCCTCATCCTGCAACGCCTTATAAACCCGAGTGCTGTTTTCAAACAAGACGTTATCATCGGCCATGCCGTGATACATCAACAGACCCGATTGATAGTTTTTCACATAGGGAAACACGCTGCTGGCTTCATAACCCTTTTCATTCCCCTCGGGATGAGCTAAATAACGCTCAGTATAATGGGTGTCATATAAGCGCCAGTCGGTGACAGGAGCCCCCGAAATCGCGGCTTTAAAGTAATCGGGCGCCTTAAATAGACTCATCAAGGCCATGTAACCGCCGTAACTGTGGCCGTAAATTGCCACATTATCGGCATCGACAAATGGCAGACTGCGTAAATAGTCCACTCCCACTTTTTGATCCTTGACTTCAGCTTCACCCAAATGACGGTAAATCACTTGCTCAAACTTTGTGCCCCTGTGGGCGCTGCCGCGGTTATCCAACTGGAACACCACATAGCCTTGTTGCACCAGATACTGGGTAAAGTAGTCCTGCTCGCTCCAACTGTTGGTCACTAACTGTGCGTGCGGCCCACCGTAAACCCGCACGACGACAGGGTATTTCTTGCTCGCATCGAAGGGAACAGGTTTGAATAAACGGGTTTGCAACACTTGGCCATCTTCGGCTTTTAGTTCACCAAATTCAGGGATTTGCCACAGACCCGCATAGTCATATAAAGGATGGCCTTGCTTGACTTCATTTTGCTCAACCCAAGCCAGTTGTTGGCCCTTGTCACCGTGTAAACTGATCTGCGGTGGCTGAGATAAGCTATTGAAATAATCCAGATACACACTTTGATTGTCGGCAAACACAGGATCGTGCATGCCCGCTTGCTTGCTTACCCGCTCAACCTTGCCACCCGCTAAAGGCACGCGATAAAGTTGTTTCTCGATTGGCGTATCTTTGCGGCCAGTGAAATATACCCAACCAGCGGTTTCATCTATGTATTCCAACGCATCGACAGCCCACTCGCCCTGAGTCAATTGCGTTTTGAGTTTACCTTTTAAGTCAAACAGATACAGATGATTAAAACCATCACGCTCAGATGCCCAAATAAAGGCCGACTGCTGCTTTAAGAAGTGCAGATCGTTATTAAGGTTTACCCAAGCATCGCTGCGTTCTTTCACTAAGGTTTTTGGTTTAGTAAGCGCATCTAACGCCACCAGTTGCAAATCTAGCTTATGTTGATCGCGACTCTGCCACTGGAACGACAAATGTTTGCTATCGGGCAGCCAATCGACCCGCGGCAGGTAAATATCTTTGCTCTTGTCTTTGCTGTTCTCTTCGCGCAGGGTCACCCAATTGATGGCCTTATCTTTTAGCGTGACCACACCGAGGGCTATGTCGACATTATTTTTGCCGGCATAGGGATAGCGCTGCTCAGTAAGTTTAATACCGTCAGCATAGATTTCGTTACGGGTTACTTGCTCGACACCGGACTCATCGATACGGGTAAAGGCGATAGCCGATTCATCGGGCGCCCACCAATAACCTGTCATGCGATCCATTTCCTCCTGAGCGACAAACTCGGCCATGGCATTCTTAATCGTACCGCCGCCATCGCTCGTCATAGCTTGGAGTTTTTTGGTCGCCAGCTCTAACACATACAGATTTTGATCCCGCACGAAAGACACAAAATGTCCCTTGGGCGATAGGCGCGCATCTGTGGCAAACCCTTCGCCAATGGGAAGTTGGCTGACACTGTTATCCACTAATGAAAAGTAATACAGATTACCAGCAGCCGGAATTAATAGCGCTTGGCTATCATCGGCCCAGAAGTACTCCATAATGCCTTCACCATAAATACGTTGGCGTTCGCGGCGGGCCTTTTCTTCATCGGATAATTCATTGCTTGCCAACTTATCTGCATTGAGCAATAGGCTAGATTTTCCCGTCTTTACATCCATCTGCCAGAGATCATAAAAGTTTTGATTGTCTTTACGGCCCGCAAGATAAGTGACGCGCTGACCATCGGGTGACAGTTTCAAACCACGAGGACTGGTGCCCGCTAATGCGGGCGAGGCATTCATTCGCTCAATCGTCAGTGGCAGTTTGCCGCCTTCCATTGCATAAGCTGGGGTAATTGAAAACATAGCTGTAGAAATCATGGCCATTTGGCTCGCTATCAGTAGGGGAACGGCGCGCACCTTAAGTGAGCACGCAGGGAACCAAGTTAACCTATTTTTAATCATTATTATTCCTTGGAAACATAATCGCCTAAGATGTCAGCGATTAAAAACAAGCCGACATTGTGCCAGAGGCCGCCTATAAATAGAAAGAGCATGCAATATGCCGATACAAATTAGGCCCTTGCGCCAAGCTCAATCCAAATAATCCCTAAAAGCCTTAATATTCGCTAAAAGCATCAGCAACATCGCTGAAATTGTCGACTAACTGAGTTATCATTCGCGGCAAATAACGAAATTGACCTCATTGTTGAACCTCTAAAGGACATAACATGCAGACTCTGGCCCAGCACCTGACCTCACAGGCAGTGAACGACTCCCTTTCCCACCTAATTTTAACCTTAGCCGACACCTCAAAAGCCATTAGCCATGCCGTTCGCCACGGTGCACTTGCGGGCGTGTTAGGCGCGACTGAGCAAGAAAACGTCCAAGGTGAAACCCAGAAAAAACTGGATATCATCACTAACGACATGCTCAAAGATGCATTAAAAGCTGACGGTACAGTGCGCGGTTTGGCGTCGGAAGAAGAAGATCATGTGGTTGAAGTCAGCCAAAATGGTCAATATCTGGTGTGTTTCGATCCGCTAGATGGGTCATCTAATATTGATATCAACTCGTTAGTCGGCACGATTTTCTCTATCCTGCCCGCCTCTGCTGGCGAGTTGACTGAAACCAGCTTTTTACAATCTGGCCGTGCGCAATTAGCCGCAGGTTATGTACTTTATGGTCCATCGACCATGCTGGCATTAACCACAGGCCAAGGCGTGCAACTGTTTACTTTGCACCCAGAAACCAATGAATTTTTACTGACTAACGCCGCCATGAGCATTAGCTCGGATACCCAAGAGTTTGCCATTAACATGTCGAACCAACGTTTTTGGGAAGCGCCAATGCAGACCTATATTGCCGATTTACTGCTCGGTAAAATTGGCCCACGCGAAAAATCATTCAACATGCGCTGGATTGCGGCCATGGTCGGCGATGTACACCGCGTGCTATCTCGCGGTGGTATTTTCACTTACCCAACCGACAATAAAGATCCTAAAAAACCGTACAAACTGCGCTTGATGTACGAAGCCAACCCAATGGCATTCTTAGTCGAACAAGCTGGCGGCAAAGCCTCAACGGGTTATGAAACCATTTTAGATATTCAACCAACTCAAATTCACCAACGTGTTGCCGTCGTCCTAGGCAGCAGCAACGAAGTCGATGCTTGCCTGAGCTATCACGGTATTGATTACAGTGAAGAACCAAGTCTGGACTAAGCAGAATCGCTTAGATTCTGATTTTTAGGATAAAAGCCACTGACCACAGTGGCTTTTTTGTTATTTATACGGCCTTGCGGCCGAGAAGGTCGTGGGGCTTCACCCCACACCCGACCAAGGAGGACTGCTCGTCCTATCCTCCTTGGATGCTCCATGACGTCCCCAACGGAGTTGAAAGCCCCTTGTGCTCATTGCCAAATCTGCTATCGCTTCCGAAGGATGCGTCCCTGCACCTGCGAAAGCTAGCTCGGCATCCATGCCGAGACTCACGCAATTTGTCTATTCGCCCTGCGGCAACTCCGAGGGGATGGTGTATTCCTCAGACACTAGAGTTATTGGAAAGTAATCAAGGCATAAAAATGAAGCCTATTTGCTCTTTTGCCTTTAATAAAGAGTCTTCAATGCCCTTCTGCAACTTCGCAGGGAAAGATGAACTTCTGAAATCTAGGTGTCGGCTGTTAATCCTGAAAGAGTTATGCATGTTCTATCTTTGCTCTATCTTTGTTCAGTCAAACTCGATACCAAAGAAATGTATAATTCTGTAACGATCGAGCTTGCTCCTTGCAGATACTCTAATTAATGCTTGATGCAGGTTTCGTCCAAAGATATCTTTTGGATTGTCGCCCTCAGTAGGTCTAAAAATACCCATACTTTCGCGAACCACTTGCATAAGATCACAATTGTTGTCACCAACTAAAAACTCGTATATTTCATCGATACTATGATTACCTAAATACTCTTCGTCTTCAGGATTCCAGCTACGGTTCTTAACTATTTTAGATAAAACGGCGTAGATTGAATGATGTTGAAAAATGACTTTCTCTTTACTAGAAATTATTTCAATGAGTTCTGCATTAGTTGTAATTTTTTTCAGCTGCATTAATAAATCAGGACTATCACTATCTAGGTTTAAAGTAACAAATTTATCAATCCAATAACTTTTATCAAAGTCTTCTTTTAGTTCCATCAACGTATCTAGTATAGGATGTAGTTCCCTAACAGAGATTGAGTTCAAATGTTCTGAAAGGAATCCTTCTAAGCCTCTAATCACATCATTGCTAGTGGAAAGGAAGTTGTTATTATAGAAACCCCAGACTTCCGTTAATCTTGATGAAACATTTCTATCAATTTGTCTTTTGTTAAGACGCGATATATTTTCAATAAATAAAGCCTCATCCATCCAACCATCCTCGATATATTTGATGATTTCAGCCTCATGATCTGCATAATAAATATACCCAAGTGAAGAAATACGCCTTTGAAGATTTTTATCAACGTCCTCATTTTTTAACGAGAAACTAAATACGCGTTCAATTTCATTAGCTCGAATACTGATACTTGGCTCATGATGAACATACGTAAGTATCACAATCGTGGTAAGTAGGTCATGTCTGACGGCTTCTTCTGAAGAAGCTATGAAATTCATCAAAGCATCAACATTCCATTTTATGTGCTTAATTATTCTAATATTATTTAGGCCTTCAGACTTGAATATGTCGCAAATCAAATCTCTACATATGTGGTTTCTAAACTCAACATCAATATTGTTAGCAGGATTAGGTGAATACTTTAACTCTAAATCTATAACTTTTTCTCGATATAGATCGATTTCTTTTTTATCTTCATCATTTAAAGTGTCATCATTAAATATTAATACAATTTTACAATGACTTGACTCACTTAAGTTTGATACATAGCCAAGTAAAGTGGACATTGAGAACTTTTTAGACTTTCTTTCTAAATCATCGATGCAAATCAGGTAATCATCTACAAGTGAGTTTTCAATAACAGAAATTGCATTTGCATACTTTGATATTTGAGGGATACTTTTTGCTATGTTTCCAATTTTCTTTAAATTAGACTTAATGGTAGCTGACTTGCTATCAGAGCTTATTGCATGAGCATTGTAGAATACACCAGACTGCAGTTCTTTTAACCCATCTAGACCAAAGAGAGAAACATAAGAATAGTTAGAAAAACCAAGTGAACTGAAATGCTTGTTGACGATCTCATTCCATTTAAAAGTTTTCCCTACTCCCCATTTTCCTTTGATAACCAGAACTTTTTTCTCTTTATGTTTGAGAAACGCAACTACATTTTCTTCAAAATTTTCCACATTACCACCATAAATAAATCGTATAACAGGTTATGGCCCGAAACTCTAATTATCACCTAGCATATGTTTTGGCTAGATTAATATACATTTCGAATAAATTATTATTGTATGACACTAACTTAGCATTAAGTCTTCAGATGTGACAACAAATGAAAAATGAGACAGCACAACTCTTTCCAGGTTTACAACCCACACACTAGTTACTGAAGTTCACCTCCCCCTGCGAAGTTGCTGAAGGGCGTTGAAGAGAATCGCGTGACGCAGACAGGACGTCTGCGTAGCTTTCGGGGGGAAGGGACGCCCCATCGGAAGCGTTAGCTATTTTCGAATAAGCACGAAGCTAGTATCTAATGCATGTAACTTCGCAAGGGGCGTCATGGAGCATCCAAGGAGGATAGGACGAGCAGTCCTCCTTGGTCGGGTGTGGGGTGAAGCCCCACGACTTTGATTCACCTCGGCCGTAAGGCCGTATAAATCTGCAACTACAATATGGACGTGAACTAAAAATCGAAGGTTCTACATCAGTAGAATTAACAATTAAAAAGACAAGGACGAGCAGTCCTCCTTGGTCGACTCTTGATTAAACGTTAGGGGTGAAGCCCTAGGACTTTCTAGGCCGTAAGGCCACAAAGCCAAAAGCTACGTAGCAAGTGCGAAATGTGGCGCAAAGAAAGTCACGACAGGTACAAACTCCAAAGCACAAATTTGCCACAGCAGCCGCAAGGCCAACGTGAGTGACCATAGCTGGACTCACATATTTTATAAATCAAGAAGGCCAACGCCCCGCAGCATGGTTGGCGGGGATTGGTATTTTGTGGCATAAGCGGTGAATTAAAGCCAGATAGGCTAAATTTGCCCAACGCGCCAAAAATGTAAAGTTAGCTTTAAGCTCTAAAATTCATCACTTGAATTTTCGTTCTCAATCAGCGCTTGCTTCCAATATTCTGGTTCAGCATATCGAGCAACCAATGCATCGATATCTATTTTTGAGGTTGATGGACTAAACTCAAAATTGCCATACATATTGATGTGCTGCCATGCAACGGGCGAAATACTGTGAAGCTGAGCCAGTGCGTTTTGATCTCCTACTGTT
>NZ_JAKKSC010000018.1:0-104670 GCF_025653705.1 Shewanella sp. SM87 | reverse complement strand
CATCGGTCCATCCCAATCAACTGAGTTTTCGGGATGCGGCGAGTTATATCATCTTCAAGTTGACACAACTGTCATCACAAACACCGGGGAATGTCCCGAGAGACGTATTGGATATAGAACGAAATGCACGGCAATTTAAGCTGGATGGTAAACGGGAAAGGGCATATCCACGAGTTCTTAAAATGAGCAAAAACAAGTTCCCGGTTAGACCAAAGAAAAATGCCGTTCACTCTTAAGTGAACGGCATTATGCATTCGCAGGCTTTTTTAGTCAATTTCACCCGCATTAATTCGTCTTCTGCTGGCGGGATAAACCTTCCCTCGCCACCAGTTGTAACCAATTTTGGATCAATGCAGAGTTAGCACTGTGGCGGCGATAGGCACCAAATAGCGGTCGTTTCAGACCTTCTTGGCCGAGTTTTACCGTAGCGAGACTCAGTCCATGTCCTTCATTAATCGACCAGCTTGGCAGTGCGGCTATGCCGTCTTTACAGGCGATGCGTTGCAATAACATCATTGTTAAATCACAGGTTTTTTGCTCGCCCGCCTCTATGCCCGCAGGCTCTAAAAAGTGGCGATAAATGTCTAAACGCGTCAACGGCACTGGATAACTGATAATAGGCAAGTGTGCTAATTGCTTAGGGGTGACATAGGCTTCTTTCGCTAAAGGATGATCCTTAGCAACCACTAACTTCACTTCAAAATCAAACAAATGCTGGTAGGCGAGTGAATGCCCAGGCACAGGATCTGAGGTTAATACAATATCCAGTTCACCCATTTCTAAGGCATTGAGCGAGTCGAACAGATGACGGCTCGACAAGTCTAACTCGGCTGCCGGATGATCTTGCCTAAATTGCTCCATTACAGGCATTAACCAGCGAAAACAGCTATGGCACTCAATGCCGACACGCAACTGATTGGTTTCGGTTTCCAGCCCATTCTTCAAATCTGTCTCGGTTTCTAACACCTTAGGCAAAATTTCTTCGGCCAGATGCAGCAGGCGTGCACCTTCTTGGGTGAATGACAGTGGCTTACTCTTACGCACAAAAATGGGCGAGTTAATCCTTTGCTCCAGCTCCTTAATCTGGTGGGAGAGGGCGGATTGAGTGACAAAACGTTTTTTGGCTGCGCCCGCCAAACTGCCGCTTTCTTTCAGGGCCATTAAGGTTCGCAGGTGTCTTAGTTCGATCATGTTCACTCCAAGTGAATTTCGCTCATGTTGTGCTTGAAATCAATTCGGTTGCTGGAATAGAGACTAACACAATAAACTTCTAGACGTCCAGACGCCCATTGTTATTTATCAGGCTGAAGTGCTGAAAAGTGCCAAGAGAAAACAATCTGGTGGGTGTAAGTGCCGAATATGGCTTATCTCAAATAAAGGAAGATAGAGTATGCAATTAAATAGTCTTGGGTTTCCCCGTATTGGGCGTCGTCGTGAATTGAAATTTGCCTTAGAAAAATACTGGCGTGGTGAGAGCACTCAGGCACAATTACGTGAAGTGGCGAGTGAACTTCGCCGCACCCATTGGCAGTGGCAAGCTGCTGCTGGCATTGAGCAAGTTCCCGTAGGTGATTTTGCCTTTTATGATCAAGTGCTGACCTTAAGCGCGACTTTAAATGCCATTCCTGATCGTCATCGTGGTGAAGGGGCAATCGATCTCGATACTTTATTCCGTGTTGCCCGCGGCAGAGCGCCAACGGGCCAAGATGCGCCAGCCTCTGAAATGACCAAGTATTTCAATACTAACTATCACTATCTGGTACCTGAGCTCAGCCAAAACCAAGAGTTTTCGATTGCCTATGAGCAGTTCTTTGATGAAGTTAGCGAAGCGCAGTCCTTAGGTTATAAAGCAAAACCTGTGCTACTCGGCCCTGTTAGCTACTTGTTCCTTGCTAAAACCGTGGGCCAAGAGTTTGATAAGTTAAGCTTATTACCCAATTTATTAGCTGCTTATGCTGACATTTTGGTGCGTTTTGCTGCTCTGGGAGTGCAATGGGTACAGCTCGATGAGCCCATTCTCGCATTGGAATTGGATGGCGAATGGCAAGCGGCGATGACTGAGGCGTATCAAGCCCTCAGCACTGCGAAGGTGAAGATCCTTCTTACCAGTTATTACGGCGGTATCGCACACCATCAAGCGCTGGTATCGGCCTTGCCGGTCGCGGGGTTGCATGTCGATTTAGTCACAGCGCCGGATCAATTGGCAGTCTTTGCCCATGCGCTTGGTCGAGATCAAATTTTGTCGGTGGGTGTGGTCAATGGTCGCAACGTGTGGGCGGCAGAGGCGGATTTGATTGCCGAACGCATAGGCGCGGTTGCCCGTGATCTCGGAGATCGCTTGTGGATCGGTACTTCTTGCTCACTCCTGCACAGCCCTGTGGATTTAGATGTGGAAGCCACGCTTGAGCCCGCGCTGCGTCAACAACTCGCGTTTGCGAAGCAAAAATTACTTGAACTGGCCAATGTGCGCCAATTGCTACTGGCACCTGAATCTATCGCGGCAAAAGAGATTGTGCAAACCAGTTTGGCGCGCCGCGAGGCGAAAGCGCAGGCTGCCGACAGTCAAGTGATTGCCCGCGTTGCCGCGTTGACATCTGCCGATTATGAGCGCGTCAGTGATTTCACCGTACGCCAAGCAGTGCAGCAGCAGAAATACCGTTTACCTCTGTTGCCGACCACCACCATTGGCTCCTTCCCACAAACACCTGCAATCCGTGGACTACGCAGTCGTTGGCGCAAGGGCGATCTGAGTGATGCACAATATACAGAGCAATTACAACAAGTCACCCGCGATACTATCGACCGCCAGCTTAAACTCGGTATCGATGTGCTGGTTCATGGTGAGGCCGAGCGCAACGATATGGTGGAATACTTTGGTGAGCAGCTTGCGGGCGTTGGCTTTACCAAAAATGGTTGGGTGCAAAGCTATGGTTCACGCTGTGTTAAGCCGCCGTTGATCTATGGTGATGTTAGTCGTCCAAAGGCGATGACGGTTGATTGGGCCGAGTTTGCCCAAAGTCTCACCGACAAGCCTGTAAAAGGCATGCTGACTGGCCCTGTGACGATTCTGCATTGGTCATTCGCCCGTGAAGATATCGGCCGCGATGTGATTGCGACTCAGCTGGCGCTGGCGATTCGTGATGAAGTGGTGGATTTACAAAATGCCGGCATTGGCATTATACAAATCGATGAGCCCGCCTTCCGTGAAGGTCTGCCATTGAAACAAAGTGAGTGGCAAGCCTATTTAGATTGGGCGGTGAATGCCTTTAAACTCAGCGCTGCTGGGGTGATTGATGAGACTCAAATCCACACCCACATGTGTTACAGCGAGTTTAACGACACTATTGCCGCGATTGCCGCCATGGATGCCGATGTGATTACTATCGAGACTTCGCGTTCACGGATGGAGTTACTCAACGCCTTTGAAGATTTTGAATATCCCAATGAAATCGGCCCAGGTGTGTATGACATTCACTCGCCAAACACCCCAAGTGTGGAGGCCATGGTGCACTTAATCGAGAAAGCGGCGCAAAAAGTGCCCGTACGTCAGCTGTGGGTCAATCCAGATTGTGGCCTAAAAACCCGTACTTGGGATGAAGTCGAACCCGCACTGAAAAACATGGTCGATGCCACGCGAGAACTACGTCGCCGCCTTGGTTAATATTATGCTTGAGTGAAATATTTTTTTACTGAGCTTATTGAGTTTGTTGAATTAGTAACAGCGGATGCTTATGCATCCGTTGTCTTTTATTTATTGCCGACTGACTTAAGCATCTCGCGGTAAGCCTTTTTCGATAATGCGCACCATACGTTCGGTTTTGCGGCGGGCTTTTTGTTGTTCAGTTGCAGCGCTTTCAGCAAGGCGCGATTGCTGGGCATTAAGCGCCCATTCAATATGCTCACGCACTATCTCATCGATATCTTCGCTGTGATTGCGGGCGTTAAGTGCGGCAACAATGCTTGGGCTTGCGGGAGCGTTACCCAGTGCTACTGCAATATTACGTAGCCAACGTTTATGTCCAATGCGACGAATGGCGCTGCCTTCAGTTTGTTTAAGAAACTCGGCCTCGCTCCAAGCAAAAAGGCTGAGAAGGTCAGGTTGCTTTAACTGCGGACGAATATGAAAGTCAGTTTCTTCAGTCAGCGGCGCTTGGCGATTGATGGGACACGCGAGTTGGCAATCATCGCAGCCATAGATGCGATTGCCCATGAGTGGCCTAAATTCTTCAGGAATAGCGCCCTGCAGTTCAATGGTGAGATAGGAAATACAGCGTCTGCCATCGACTACATAAGGTTCTACGATTGCACCCGTTGGGCAGGAGGTAATGCAGGCGACACAAGTGTTACAGCCTTCTTGAATGGGAATATCCACTGGTAGCGGCAAATTGATCAGTAGCTCACCTAAAAAGAACCAACTGCCAGCTTCATGGTTGAGTATGAGTGAGTGTTTACCTGTCCAGCCTATACCGGCTTTTTCGGCTAAGGGGCGCTCAAGTACTGGTGCTGAGTCAACAAAGGGGCGAAAGTCAGCGGCATCGAAACCGAGAGAAACTAGCTCTGCACTGATTTGATCTCCCAGCTTTTTAAGTCGAGCGCGGATCAACTTGTGGTAGTCGCGACCTCCTGCATAACGGGAAATATAACCTAAGTTGGGATCGGTGAGATTCGTTGCAAAGCCAGCTTCGGGTGGTAAATAGTCCATCCGTACGGAGATCACCCGCACTGTGCCCGGATGCAGTTCTTGCGGGCGAGCGCGCATCATGCCATGGGTAGCCATATAGGCCATTTCGCCATGAAAACCTTTGTCTAGCCATGCTTGGAGTTTGGCTTCTTCAGCGGTTAAATCCGTATCGCAAATGCCAACCTGCGCAAATCCGAGTGCTTTTCCCCACGTTTTAATTTGAAGAGCGAGCCGCGACAGCATGCTGGCATAGGATTGGCTTGGGGTTTGATTGGCTAAAGTTGACATGAATTGATTGCAGCGAGGCTCTTGGCTAGGTGGCAATATGATAGCAGTTTTCACTTATTGAGGACGAGTTTACTCAGAAGGGGGCGTGAGGCGATATTTTCTTTGGGGTATTTGTTTATTTGCAGTTGGGATTGAGTCTATGATTAGGTCTAATGTTTATCGTTTGGTATTCGTATGCTGAGTGCGTTTCCCCTTAGGGCGTGTTTTCTTGCGATGAGCTTATTAGGCCTGATGCCTAATCTTGTTTTTGCGGCGCCTGACAAGTTGAAATTGGTGACCGAAGCTTGGCCTCCCATGAGTTACGAGCAAAATGGTGTGCCGCAAGGTTTTGCGGTGGACTTAGTCAATACCTTGCAATCAAGACTGGGTCAGAGTGAAAAAATCGATGTGTTACCTTGGGCTCGGGCGTATTCAATTGCCAATACCTCTGCGAACGTTTTACTTTTTGCTACGTCAATTAATGATGAGCGAGCTGAGCAGTTCGATTTTATCGGTCCTATTGCGACCAGCAAAATTGCATTGTACGCAAGGGCGGCAGATCCCATCGCTCTCGATCAACTTGCTGAACTTCAATCGACAGATATTGTGGGGGTTTATCGGGAATCGGCGGGTGCGCAGTTGCTACAACAAGCGGGCGTGGATAATTTGCTGGTGGCGAGTTTTCCGCAGCAATCGGCGAAACAGTTGCTGTTTTCTCGAATTCGTTTTTGGTGCCAAGCGGATCTTGCGGTAAAGCAGATACTCGAAGAGGTTGGCGCGAGTGAGACAGATATCCGCCAAGTGTTTGTGGTATCGGAGATTAATCTCTATTTAGCTTTTTCTAAAGGGACGTCGGCGGAAACCGTTATCAGTTGGCAAACAGAGCTTGAGAAAATGAAAGACTCAGGTGAATTTAGTCGTCTGTATCAGACATGGTTTGGCACTTTGCCACCGCCATTACAACATCAAGTGTTTTGGCATAAGGCCGTTTAATTCTCTCTTAAAGCCTCATTCTTGGCTGATTTCAAACAATTTCTGCCCGCATTTTTAGCCTCATAAAGAGCATTGTCGGCCCGCTTTAGCAGGGTGGCAAAATCTTTATCTTGATATGCATCTTCCGTATTATTTTGTGGTTCTAAAGTGGCGACACCAGCACTAACGGTTAATTTGAGTTCTGCTGGTAAATTCTGTGCGCTAAGGCGGCTAATATGGTTCTGCAATTGATGCGCCAGCGCTAACGCACCTGTGGCATCAGTGTTAGGCAATAGGATTAAAAACTCTTCACCACCGATGCGGCCAACGAGATCTTTATTACCCGATAAGGCTCGGCCTGCATTTGCAATGGTCATAAGGGCGCGATCGCCTAATTCATGGCCGAAGTTATCGTTGATTTTTTTGAAGTGATCCGCATCAAAAATAATCACTGAAAAAGGGCTTTGATGTTTTAAGGCTTGCTGAAAATATTTCGCGGCTTGGGCATAAATATGCCGACGATTAGGGAGTTTGGTAAGGTAATCTGTGAGGGCAATAACTTGCAGTTGGCGATTTCTATGTACTTGTTTATAAGCGAATATAGACACTATCGTCAGGATAAAGCCCGCTAGTAATAGGATAATGTGTTGCAGTGATTTGTTCTTTTCGAGTAGCGCGAGCTCTTGTTCTTTAAGGTTTTGGTTTTCAATCAAGCGTTGATTTTCAGATTCAATCCGACTGGTATCAAACTTGACCTTTAATTCTGTCGTATGATGGGAGAGAGAATTGCCATCGACTTTTTTTGTTAGGGTAACAAATTCTTGCAGCGCTCCGTAGGCGGCAGATAAATCATTCATAGCCACATATATGTTACTTTTAAGCTGCAGCAGTTGAGTGAGTCCCCGATTATTCTGCAGAGTGCGAAAGGCTTTTTCCCCTTGCTCAAGTTCGGTAAGCGCCTCTTTATAGCGAGCTTGTTGAAACTTTATATCGGCCATAAAAAGCTTCATGAAGCTGTAATCGGTCAGATCTTTTTCATTAATAACAGTATCGGCTTCGATTAAATACTTTTCGGCTTCGTTTAGACGATTGAGTTTGATTAAGCTGTAGGCAATATTCGTTGCCATAGTTGCTGCCACTTTTTCCTGCTGATGTTCCTTGAAGTATTGATAACTTACTAAGAAATTATCTACGGCCTGTTGATGTTCACCGAGTTCATCTAAGGCAAGGCCAATGTCCGAGTTGACATACATTGCCTGTTCTTGGTTATTGTTTTTTAGATAGAGAGCTTTGAGTTTGGTGTAATAGCGGATTGCACTTTGGGGATCGCCATAACGTCTAAAACTGGTAGCAACATCGGCAAGGTTAATGTTAGCCCAACCGCTTAAATTGAGTGATTCATAGAGATCTTGCGCTGTGACGAGATCGTCTAATGCCGCAGAAAAATCGCCAATATAAGAGTAAAGTGCGCCGCGAATGCTGCGCGAGTCGGCTATTAGCTTAAGGTCTTCATGCTCATAGGCACGTTTAACACTGAGATTATAGCCTTCCATCGCGCCATCCATATCACCACTTAATTGCAGAAACCAAGAGTGGCAGAGCGTGAGGTCGGTAATGAAATGGGGGGAGGCGGTTGGCGGAATATTGCTCAGTGCTTGGTTAGTATTTTTAAGTGCCAGTGCAATAGCTGTGTCGTTTTCTGTATTCTGATCCCAGCATTTGAGCAGTTGTAGCTTTTCATGACGGGTGACATCGTCAGTCGAAATTAGTTTGCTTAATAACGCTAGATTGCTTTCGATTTCTTCACGGGTCATAGGGACGCCGCTTTCAAATCTTGCAAATATTTTATCAACCTGAGTCTTTTCTTCTGCCATAGCGTTGCTGAGCGGCAGTAGAAGCAGCAATAAGGAGAATGATAAATACCTAAGTTGATGTAGCAAAAAAGATTCCTGTTCGAATTAAAATCAATAGCTAATTATTAGCTTAGCATAACTTGTTTGTTCATTTTTAATATAGATGTATAGCAATTTTGCATTCGGTTAATGATCAAGGTATAAACTCCGCCTTGGTTATTATCCCACAAAGGAATCACCCTTGAAGAAATTACTCTGTGCTGCATTATTCATGATGAGTGGCACTAGTTGGGCAGGCTCAGATTTAGAAACCTCTGGCGATGTATTGCATTTATTATTACCCGCTACTGCGATGGGTGCGACCTTGTTTTATGAAGAGGGTTATGATGGTAGTTGGCAGTTAATTCAGGCAGCGGTGTCGAGTCGGTTAATTGTTGAAGGTCTTAAGTATAGTGTGAGTAAAGACAGGCCAGACGATAGTGGCGATGATTCGTTTCCATCGGGTCATACCTCAGACAGCTTTATGGCGGCGACGTTTATTCAGCAGCGCTATGGTTGGCAATATGGTTTACCTGCCTATGTTGCCGCATCTTATGTGGGCTACACCCGAGTGGCGAGCGACCAACATTACCTCGAGGATGTGTTAGCTGGCGCGGCGATTGGCGCGCTAGCGGGTTGGTATTTTACTCAGCCCTATGAAGGTATTACTGTCACGCCGATAGCGGGTAACGGCGTTTATGGTTTATATGTGAGTGGTCAGTTTTAAGTCTATTTTTTGAATGAATGTTAATCGAGATTTTTTATGAGCGAATTATCAGCTGTTTACCGTGAAACTGCCGAGCAGATTTCTTACAATGTTGCGAATAAAGTGTTACCAATGGCTAAATTACCGGGTGACTTATTAGCAGCGTACCAAGGTTTGTGTGCCGAACTGTTGGAAGACAGGGAAGGTAAATTTAGCCAAGCTTGGGCATCTTTACCTGCCAGTGCACGTAATCTAATGGAACAAGCCGCATTCCACGGTTTCTATATTGCTAATGCTTGGTTGCAATTGAGTCGTGTCGCCCAAGAAATTTCTGAGCAAGCCGATACTGATAGTGCAATCCAAGAGCAAGAATATAACGGTATTTTTACGCGCTTAGCCGATGAATCGCTCAAAGAAAGCCTACGTAAGTTGAAGAAAGCGCGTACCGATCGCGCTTTGCTCAATAGCTTTAAACAGGTGATGGCACCTTAGTGTTCTATTGAAATGAAAAACTGTGCCTGAAATGAAAAAGCCCGTTACTGCAAAGTAACGGGCTTTTTGCTGGCTAGCACAAACGCTCAACTAAGCTGCTCTACTGCAACTTGAGTCGCGGCAACGCTATGCTTAGAACGAAGTGCGTTTGTAGCGGCGATATTCTGGACTCCAGAAATTGCCTTCAATCGACTGCTGTAAGATCTCATCGCTCATTGGCAGCGTTAACCCTTGTTCAACTGCGACTTTACCTACGGCGAAAGCAATATGCTTACTCACAGCATGGATATCTTCGAGTTTAGGCAGTAGTGGACCTGTACCATCGATTGCCAGTGGCGAACATTCGGCAAGTGCGCGACTTGAAGCCATCAACATGGCATCGGATACATGACGTGCGCCTGAAGCTAATACGCCTAAGCCAATACCTGGGAAGATAAAGCTGTTGTTGCACTGGGCTATTTCATAGGTTTCACCATCGACAACCACAGGCTCGAATGGGCTGCCCGTAGCGACGAGTGCTTGACCTGAGGTCCAATGCAAAATGTCCTTCGGTGTCGCTTCTACGCGGCTGGTGGGGTTCGACATAGGGAAAATAATCGGGCGAGCACAATGGCTGTGCATAGCACGGATGATTTCTTCGGTGAAGAGACCCGGAACGCCAGATACCCCAATCAACACTGTCGGCTTGGCGTTGTTAACCACATCGAGCAGTGAAATATTGTCGCTGAAATTGCTCCAATTTTGGATGTTGGTGCATTTCTGCGCCAATTTTTGCTGGAATGGCAACAGGTTAGGCATGTTGTCGAGCAATAAGCCCCAACGGTCAACCATACACACTTGAGTGCGAGCTTGCTCGTCGCTGATCCCTTCAGACACCATTTGTGCCACGATAGCTTCGGCAATACCGCAACCGGCACTACCAGCACCGAGGAAGGCGATACGTTGTTGATTCAATTCAGTGCCCGCAGCCTTACACGCGGCGAGCAAGCAACCAACGGCAACCGCAGCAGTGCCTTGAATATCATCGTTAAAGCAGCAATAGCGATCCTTATAACGCTCTAGGATCGGCATGGCATTCTTTTGGGCAAAGTCTTCGAACTGGATCAAAGTATCCGGCCAACGCACATGTACAGCTTGCATAAAGGCTTCGATAAACTCGGCGTATTCTTCACCACCGATGCGTGGATGGCGCCAACCCATATACATAGGATCTTCTAACAACTGCGGATTATCTGTACCTACATCTAAGGTAATAGGCAGGGTATAAGCCGGACTGATACCGCCACAGCTAGTGTAGAGTGACAGCTTACCGATAGGGATCCCCATGCCGCCAATACCTTGATCGCCAAGGCCTAAAATACGTTCACCATCAGTGACTACTATGATTTTAACTTTTTGACGAGTCGAGTTATTGAGGATGTCATCGATCCTATCTTTGTTCGGATAGGAGATAAACAAACCACGGTTGCGGCGATAGTTTTTCGAGAAACGTTCACAAGCTAAACCTACTGTCGGCGTATAGATGATGGGCATCATCTCGCTGATGTTATTTTGCACTAAACGATAAAATAAGGTCTCGTTTGTGTCTTGGATATTACGTAGGTAAATGTGCTTGTCTAAGTCGTTATTGAAACTTCTAAATTGATCGTAGGCGCGAGAAGCCTGCTCCTCAATCGTTTCAATGGCATAGGGGACTAAGCCTTCGAGGTTAAAGAAAATACGCTCTTCTTCAGAAAATGCACTGCCCTTGTTAATCAGTGGGGCTTCAAGAATGGCAGGTCCTGCAAACGGAAGATAGAGGGGGCGTTTATTATCGTCCATGGGTAACCTTTTGAGTTATTGTTTAAGTGGTCAATACGTGCTGTAAGTCACGTAAGGTTATCATGAAATGTGATCTTTGTTGTCCGTGGAACGAGGTATTTGTGGTTTTTTTTGCAGCAGTAAAAAAGTCAGCTGTTTTAAACAGGATTTCTGAGGTTGTTGAGATGGAATTGTTAAGGTCTTGTTTATATCCAAACAAGCTCAGGTGTAGATAAAAACGGATATAAAAAAACGCAGCCTAAGCTGCGTTTTATGTCATAAGTTTAGCGTTATACGCCGCGATACTTAAGTGATAAGCCGCGGATAAAGTTACGCAGTATTTGATCGCCACACTCTTTAAAATTCTTGTGGTCTGGATTGCGGAACAGGGCGCTTAGCTCTGATTTTGACATTTTCACTTCGGCTAAAGCCAAAGCTGCTACTATGTCTTCTTCACGCATTTCGAGGGCAACTCTCAGCTTTTTAAAGATGAGGTTGTTGTTTAAACGTGAAACGGGCGCTGGAATTTCTGCACCTTCACGTAGACCGCGCTTCTCTATGATAAGACCATCTAAAAACTGACATAAGGTCGTGTCGTTACAAGCTTTATAACCTTCTTCCTCTTCTTTACGTAGAAGATCAATCATCTCTTCGACAGGCACTTCTCTTCCAGCTTTAGCAAAAATTTTAATCATTTTTGCATTGCTAAAATCAAACACGAAGCGCAAACGGCGCAAAATATCATTATTAATCATGGTCATCTCTTGGCGCGGCTGCGCTATCTGGTTTAAGAGCCCGCATTATATACCCAAACCACCTTAATTGCAGAATTCAGCGGGAATTTAATGGCAGTTAGTTAAGGCCATTTATTACTCCGGCATAAACATTCTGGCAATTAACCTTTAATGATGTTGTACCAATAGATAAACAGTGCTGCGAAAATCAGTAGATAAATTAGGCCAAACCAAGAGAGTAGTTTCATCTTAGTCCCATATCTGTCTGTCTCGGGAAGCTGTTTGCTGGTCATTAAGCGGTAATTTAACCAAGCAAAAATGACTGTGGTCATAAAGGCCAAGATCATCACAAACTCGAGTAACGGTAAGAGTGCACCTTTAAAGAAGAGGATCAGCAATAAGCCAAAGGCACTGATGGCGAGCATGATCCCTGTGAGACGTTTGTCTGAACTGGCCTTTGAGGTGAGTAACTGCCAGCCCATATCTAAGGTACGGCTATAGCCATCGATCACTGTTACTGTTGTGCTGAAAATACACAGAAATGCCACAATACCAATAAGATAACGACTCTCGCCGCCCATCACTTGGCTGTAAAGATTAATCAATTGATTAGCAAACTGCGCACCGGAATCTGAAAAGTGTTCGCCACTGCCGTGCATCACTAAGGCGCCCAAGGACAAAAACACGATCGCGAGGATCGCAGTGATGATGTAGCCTAAGTTAAAGTCGAGCAGTGCCTGCGCTTTCGTGACCGTCTGGCTTTTTTGTTTTTCGAGCAACCAGAGAGAATTCCAAGCGCTGACTTCAATCGGTGCTGGCATCCAACCCATCATGGCGACCAAAAATCCCACATGGGCCCATTGCCAAGGTGAAGGAGAGATAAAATTGCTCGCTAATGGTTGAGCGTGATCCCAAGCTAAGGCCACGGCAATTAAGGTGGTTAAGGTTAGGGCGAACATGATGATCTTAGTGAGTCTATCAAGCAGTTGATAATGGCCTAAAATCAGTAAAGCCAATGAACTCAGCAATACCAGTAGGGCTAACCAATCGATGGGGAGCGGAATAAATTGGGTCAACATAGCGGCGGTTAACATGCACACCCCTGCAGTACTGGCAATGGCGGCGATCACATTGAGCCCAGTAAACAGCAGTAAGTAACCTCGGCCCTGTTTTTGGTAGCCGTGCAGTAGACTCTCCCCTGTGGCAGCTGTGTAGCGTGCGCCAGCTGCAAAGAAGGGATACTTAAGTAAATTCACCCCAAGAATAACCCAAGCCAGTTGCCAACCAAATTCGGCGCCCGCCCGAGTCGAGGCGACTAAATGGGATGCGCCAATCGCCGCTGCGGCCATAAGAACACCTGGGCCCATGGCTTTAATGCCGAGAGTTAGGTGTGTCATCCAAGAGGATGAAGGAGAAGTTACTGAAGATTCTGTCATGTCGTTATTAAAAATGCCTGTTGAAAATTAATCTGGGGAATCGAATAAGCCCTCATGCTAAGGCTGCGCTCATGTTAAAGCCGCGCTAACGCTAAGTGAGTGGCTCAACATTAAAGGTAAAGTGATTGAACTAAAAGTCGTTTTATTCAATTTATCTGTTTAATTTTTGGCTGAGTAAAGTTTCAATGCGTTTTAAGCTTGCAGCCATTTCGACTACGATTTGTAATAGCGTATTATCTGGCTGTGCCGATGGGATTGTTGGGTGCAAGGGTTGGGTAAGCCGTTCTTTTTGTTCTAATACGCGGGCTCTAAATCGAGGCGCATCGACTATGCCGACTAAGCTTATCAATGCGCCTGCGCCCGATTGGCCTGCGGTTTCTACCGTGAGTTTATGCAGACCAAATAGGCGCATAATTGGGCCTTGGATCAATGCCATATCGGTAATTTTGTCCAAAGGCACTGTGTTTTCAGTACGAGTTAATATGCCCCTCCTGACAATAAGTTTATTGCTGGTGAGCTCGGCACTCATATTGCGAATATAGCGGCGAGTCCCCCAGAGCCCGATTGGAAACCAAAGTAATAACAAGGGAATACCTATTATGCTTAGGCTGAAATAGGCGGCGCCTGAAAGCAACCAATACCAACCTAAATGGGTTTCAAACTCTGCTTGATAAATAATCTTGTCTTCCATCTTTCTTCCTTAAATTCTGATATTCAAATACTGCGACTTGTCTTGTAGGTTGAATTTTTAGTGCCTAGACGTTCTTTGATTCTCGTATGAGGAAAATACACTGTCTCAAATGTAACAAAAGTTTAACTTTTATTTCTCTGCCATTGACTTTGGTTTGTAACTCATTACCTTGTGTATTGTTAATTTAGGGTTTTCTTATTGTTAAAATAATTTTAATGAGATAAATAAAACAAGGGAAATGTATGAACAGACCTCAGATTCTACCCAGTGCTTGTGCAATCGCAATTGCTATGGCATGTGCGCCAACAGTGGCCCATGCTGCCGATAAAGGTGCAGAAAAAGTTGAACGTATTGAAGTAACGGGTTCCCGTATTAAACGTACCGATATTGAAGGCCCTTCCCCTATTCAATCGATCAGTAAAGACGATATTGCCAATATGGGATTTGATAACCTGCAGCAATTACTTGAACGCATGCCTGCCAATGGTGCTGGCGCGTTTTCTACCCGAGGAAACAGTCAAGATTCAACCGCCAACGGCGGCGCATCTATCAGTCTACGTGGTTTAGGCCCAGATGCGACCTTAGTGTTAATTAACGGTCGTCGTGTTGCGGCGAGTGCTTTTGCCGAAGGTATCACTAATTCCTTTGTTGATATCAATAATATTCCGGTATCAGCTATTGAACGTATCGACATACTGAAGGACGGTGCATCGGCTATTTATGGTTCTGATGCGATCGCGGGTGTGGTTAACATAGTTCTGAAAAAAGACATTGAAGGCATTGAGGTCAATCTTGGCTACGGTGATGCTTCAGGCACTGGCTACGATGAAACTACAGCGAATATGGTGTGGGGGATGAAGTCCGATAAGGGTAGCGCATCGGTTATCCTCGACTATTTCAAAAATGATACTTTAGCTGCGACTGATTTAGGACGTTTTGGTGTTTCAAATCAATCACCTTATGGTGGTGAAGATTTTCGTTCTTCCCGTGGTTTTCCTGGGTATTTCTATGTTGATGGTGTTAAAACTATCGATCCTGCTTGTCCTGCTGATAGTGCAACCGCGAGTGGAAGTTGTTTATTTGAGTACGGCTCATACAATTTTGTTGCGCCGGCTGCGGAGCGCGTAGGGGCTATTGGCCAATTTGACTATCATTTTAATGATGATTTAACAGCATTTTTAGAGTTAGCGGCGCAGCACAATACCTCAATCGCAGGTGGAGCACCGACACCACTTGACGAGGATGCTGGTTTAACTGTACCTGGATCTCACCCGAATAATCCTTGGGGGAAAGATATTGAAATTGGTCGCTTCCGTACGGTTGATGCGGGGGCGCGACGTTGGGATATTGAATCCGATAGTTTACGTTTAGTTGCTGGTTTACGCGGTGTAGTAAAAGAGTGGGATTGGGAAGCTTCTGTTCAAAAAGGTCGCAGTGAGTCGACTCAAACGGGTGATCGCAGCCAAGGCTGGGTAAGAACAGATTATTTGCAACGTGAAATTGATGCGGGTCGTTACAATCCTTTCGGCGGCACGATGAACTCACAAGAGGTCATTGACGCTATTACCACCAGTTTAGTACGCCAAGGTTTGTCAAACATGACATCTTATGCGGCTAACATATCTGGTCAAGCATTTACCTTGGCTGGTCGCGACATCATGATGGCGGCGGGAGCTGAATATCGCGAAGAAGATGTCAGTGATGTGCCCGATGAGCAATTCCAACGTGGATTGATTTTTGGTACTGAAGCTGTCTCTGCGGCGGCATCCCGTGAGCAATATGCCGCTTATATGGAATTATCTATTCCAGTCACGGATAACTTCGAGTTGCAACTCGCTGGTCGATATGATCATTACAGCGATTTTGGTTCAACGACTAACCCTAAAGTCGCCTTTCAATGGGGAGTGACTGACGAGCTAACGGCGCGCGCGTCTTGGTCTACGGGCTTCCGTGCACCCTCGTTAGCGCAGATAGGTCTTGGTCCATCTCGCGAAAGTAGTTTCTTTGTCGATACTTACCGTTGCGCTGCCGATAATGTTGATTGTGAAGCCTTAGATTACAACACTGAATTTGAAGGTAACTCTGAGCTGGATGCTGAAGAATCCGAAACTTGGAACGTCGGTATGATCTGGGCGCCGAGTCAGACGTTTGATGTGGGTTTTGATATCTTTAGCATCACGCAAGACAACAAAATTGATAAACAGCCATTAGGCGATATCTATACTGCAAATTGTAACGATCAAAATAGCACAGTGTGCGAGCGCTTAGCGCCACAGCTAGGTCAAACTTTAGGTCCGATCAGTATTATCCATTCAAGCTTTATCAACTTAAGCTCTCAAGATGTACAAGGGATGGATGTCTCTAGTCATTATGGTTTTGAGCTAGATAGCTATGGGGATTTGAAGTTTGGCTTAGAGTACAGCTACTTACATAATTTTGAGAAAGATGGTCTGGATTACACGGGTGAGTATAAGTTCCCTCAACATCGCTGGTTACTCACCACTAACTGGACTATGGATAATTTTGCCGCCAATATTAATTTGAGTTACATCGGTGAATTTGAAGATACCCCAGATATCAATTTCGATGGTGTACTTGATTTTGAAAGTAATAAGTCTCGTATGATCGACTCTCAATTATTGGTCGACATGTCTGGTACTTATCGCTTCAATGAAATGTTCAAGCTGACACTAGGCGTGAACAACGTATTTGATGAAGAGCCACCATTTGCTATCGGTGACGGGGATACGGATCTCTACGGCTATGTTATTTCAGTACATAATCCTATGGGCCGCTACATTTACACTAAATTCACGATGAACTTCTAACTACCGCTTAGCGTCATTTCATTCGGAATGGTGCGTCATTTATGATGGGTGGTGTGATCTCTAATAAAAAAGGCCAATAATGATATTGGCCTTTATTTTTATAGGGTTAAACTTGTGACGGTTGAGTTTATAACTGCGTCGCTGCCCACTTTGCGCGACTTTCGCGGCTTTCACTCATTTTGGTCGGTTCACGGAAGGCTTTGTAGGCCTCCACGTCGAGGGCCACTAGGCTGACGTCGACTTCTAGGACCAGTTTGCACTCTTTCTTGATGCGCCAAGCGGCCGTGTTGTACAGCTCAGTAAAAGGCAGTGAACTTAAGAATTCGGGGTTGTATTGTGTGTAAACCGCTTGAGTGGGGTAGACCACGAAGGCTAAGTGACGCTTAGGTTCTTTCTTAAATAGTTCTTCGATACCATCGCAGGTGTTGAGCACTTGCATCTCAATGATGTCATCAATATCAAGCAGTTTCTTTTGCGCCAGCTCAGGTGCCAGTTGTTCACCGCTTTCCCAGGCGAGGACATCGGCTTCGCTATGGTTAGTCAGAGCACCAACTTGAGCCGCGCTTAAGCTGAGTGACTGGCGTAAGTAGCTCATTTCGATGGCATTCAAGCCAATGTTCTTAGACATAATCGTGTTCTCAATGCAATAAAAGTAAAATTAGTATTTGATCTTTAACCAGATTTCTTCAACCCATTCCCAAAACGACTCCCAATAGATATCGGTAAAGTCGCCGTTTTTCCAGAAATGTACTTGACCATCTTGGTCGATACAGTAAAAAGCATCACCCTGCTGACAAATGGCAATCATGTCCCTTGGCATACCGATGGACCACGCATAGCAAGTCACTTCGGGCAGGTAGGTGTGCGAGTAGGGATCCGATGCTGTTACTGGCTCTATCGTGCCGTAAATCACATCACTGGCATACAGCAGGTATTCTTTTAGCTCCCTTGGCAATGAAATCAGGATTTGCTCTTCGACTTCGACGAGCTGCTCAAATGTGGGTAATTCGAGTGGTACAGGAACAGTTTCGCTGCGTTCTTGGAGTTGCTCAATAATGTCGTGCATGGCATTTCCTGCTGATAGGGCTATGGCGCGGGATTATATACTCAAATGGCACTTTGATGCGAGAGAGTGCTTTTTTACACCTCATTAAGATGATGTTTCAGGCACTGTAAAATATAAAAAAGCGCTGGCACCTTTACAGATAACCAGCGCAAGAGTGGAAGATTTTTAGTTAAGCGACTGAGACTCTTAATAAACTGGCTTCATCAACCCGTTTATAGTTAAGCCATGCCTTGTGGTACAACTTATGTGATTCTTGACGTAATTGGGCAATCTGCGCGAGTTCAAACTCACTTAGTGAACGTTGTTGTTTACGAGCATTGGCCTCAATCCTTTGTACTTTTTCATATACCTTGTGTTCAGGACCATTTTTGATATCAGCGATATCCTGTAGGTGTAATTGCACTTCAGCAATCATGCCTGATTGGGGTAAGCGTACCAGTAGATTGAGATCGCGATAGCCGGAGGCTTTAGGTTCAGCAAAGCGGTTTTTTTGTTTCACAACTTGGGTGTGCTCATTCAAAGTTTGGTAGGCCTGCATCAGATCTTGAATGCTGTCGGTCACAATACTTGCCCTTGCAAGGTCGGTAATTTGGCTGGCATCACCGTTAAATTTTGTGGCCACTTTATCGGCTGCTCTTTGGTAACTCTTTACTGGCGGAACAATCACTTGTGCCTGTGAATAATGGGCAATCTTGGTGAGTAATTGAGCGAGCTCAGCTTGTGCATCATAGGCTTGGTGATGGAGCACGGATAAGTCATTCGAGGATTGATGAGGCGCATCGAAGGTCTGACTGCTGAGTGCATATAGACCTTGTAGGTCATGGCTTGATGCCTGTCTTGCACTGTAATTACCACGTTCTGCTTTACTGTCACTGATGTCGAGAGGATTGGCTACACCAGCGCGGCTCGATAATAAGAGTAGAAAAATAAAAAAAGTACGAAATAACTTAGTCATGCGGCCTACTTCCTTATGGGTGAGTTATTCAGGTCACGCCTCCACCATAGGCTTCTATTGCTTAATTAAAGCTGAACCAACCATGAAGACTTGTTCATCTTGCGCATGGGTTCACATTCATAACTCAGTGGTTTAAGGAAATAAAAATGGCGCCACCTGTAACAGTGAGCGCCATTGTTGGCCAGCTTATGCCGCTGAACAGTGATTTAAATTTGGCTTACCAAATTTTTACGCGTTTCTCTGGTGCTATATACATAGCATCGCCAGGTTTTACATCATATGTAGTGTAGAACTCAGGCATGTTAGATAGTGCACCCAGTGCGCGGAATTCCGCAGGTGAGTGTGGATCGGTCGCTACGCGGTTACGCATGGCTTCTTCTTTGGCTTTTGCGCGCCAAATTTGCGTGAAGCCGATGAAGAAACGTTGATCGCCCGTTAAGCCATCGATAACGGGTGCATCTTTACCGTTAAGCGATTTCTTATAAGCACGATAAGCGATAGTCACACCTGACAAGTCACCAATGTTTTCGCCTAAGGTTAAGCTGCCGTTGACATGCAGATCATCAAACACAGCGTAACCATCGTACTGTGCGATCAGCGCTTGGCCGCGAGCAGAGAACTCTTTCAAGTCTTGCTCTGTCCACCAATCACGCATGTTGCCTTCGCCATCGAATTTAGCGCCTTGGTCGTCAAAACCATGGCCCATTTCGTGGCCGATTACCGCACCAATACCACCGTAGTTGACTGCATCGTCAGCTGCCAAATTGAAGAATGGTGGTTGCAGAATAGCTGCAGGGAACACGATTTCATTCATGGTTGGGTTGTAGTAAGCGTTAACCGTTTGTGGCGTCATGTGCCATTCGTCTTTATCGATTGGCGCGCCCAGTTTGGCTAGTGATTTAGCATGTTCAACTTCGCTGGCACGCATAGCGTTACCGACTAAGTCGTCTGCCTTGATGGTCAGCTTACTGTAATCTTCCCATTTGTTCGGGTAACCGATTTTCGGGTTGAATTTTGCTAATTTATCCGCCGCAGCCACTTTAGTGCTGTCGCTCATCCAAGTTAATTCTTTGATGCTGTCGCCGTAAGCACCACGCAGGTTTTCAACCAGTGCTTGCATACGGTCTTTGGCTTCTGGAGTGAAGTGACGTTTGACATACACTTTACCCACAACTTCACCAAGAACGTCATTGACGGCTGCAACGCCACGCTTCCAACGAGGTTCTTGTTCTTCTTGACCATTCAATGTCTTAGAGAAGAAAGCGAAGTTTTCATTGTCTAACGCTTCACTCAGATTGCTCGCCGCGTGCGTCAGCACTTGCCATTGCATATAGGTTTTCCAAGTGGCTAACTCAGTCGTTTTTAAAACTTCGTTTAACCCTTGGATATAGCTAGGTTGGTTAACTATGATATCGGTTTGCTTGTCAGCGCCAAGAGCGGCTAAGTAGCCAGCCCAATCGATATCTGGTGCCAGTGTTGGCAGATCTTTGACTTGATATAGATTGTAGGTTTTAGTGCTGTCGCGATTTTCAACCACATCCCAATGCTTAGCAGCAATCGCCGTTTCTAAGGCTAAAATAGCTTCAGCACTGGCTTTAGGGTTAGCGAGACCCGCAAGGGTAAACATTTTTTCGATATGAGCGACATATGCCTTACGGATATTAACGAAGCGTTCGGATTCGTTAAAGTAGTAGTCTTTCTCTGGCAGGCTTAGGCCATATTGATAGAGATGCGTTGCGTAACGGCTAGAGTTTTTCGCATCGATATCGATATAAAATGCTATTGGGGTACCCGCGCCAGCGATTTGGCTGTGGGCGAAGTACTTCACTAATTCATTCTTATCTTTTAAGGCATTAATAGCATCAAATTCGCCTTGGATTGGTGTGACTCCCAGTTTATTGAGTGTCTCTGTATCCATAAATGAACGATATAAATCGGCCACTTTTTGCTCGTCTGTACCAGCGGCGAGATTGGGCGTTGCAGCCACTTCTTCGATAATAGCTTTTACGTCGTCACGTGATTTTTCACGTAAATCGTAGAAAGCGCCAATGCTAGTGCGATCGGATGGGATCTCAGTGTTTTTTAGCCAAGTGCCGTTAACGTATTTATAGAAATCGTCTTGTGGACGAATCGCTTTATCAAAATTAGCAAATTCAATTCCAGAACCTAGTGCTTGAGTCACTGCCGCTGCGGTGGCTGTTTTAGCAGTTTCAGGTGCTTTAACTTCGGCAGCCTTGTCATTACAGGCAGTCAGGCCTGCGATAAGTGAGGCACACAGTCCCCCAATGAGTACTTTTCTCATGTTGTTTCCTTCGAGTTTATTATTGTGCCCATTATTGGGGCTGTTATTTTGGCAAAATGGGATTGCTTCAGGCGCAATGAACTATGTTAATGCCTTACTAGGAATCGAAACAAGGTCATTACACTGTTTATCGTGGATTTATCTTGAGTGATATGTAACTAAAGGTTACCAGTGAGCATATTTAAGTCAGTAGCTGCAAAGTTACCGTATGCAGGCCTTTTCAGGTAAGTGAGCACTTCGATTTATCATTTTAAAATAGGGTTAATTCAGTTGCCTAATTAGTTTTGCAGGGTTACCTGCAACCACTGTTTTGGCTGCGACATTTTTAGTCACTACGGCGCCAGCACCGATGACGGCATCATCACCAATATTGATTCCTGGCATTATGATTGCGCCGCCGCCAATCCATACCCGTTTACCGATGTGAATCGCTTTAGCGGTTTCCAAACCTGAGCAACGTAGCTCGGCATCAAGTGGGTGACTTGAGGTATAAAACTGTACATTGGGGCCGACCATAGTCTGTTCATCAATAAAAATGGGGGCATTATCCTGCAAGGTGACATTGACATTGATGAACACTCTGTCAGCAAGAGTGAGATTGATGCCATAACTGATAAAAATCGGCGTGGAGATAGTTGCGACTGGCGATTTAAGGGGCAGAAGTTGTTGGCAGAGTTGGGTGTACTCAGTGCTATTTTGAGCTATCGTTTGATTTAATTGTCGATTCAGTCGCTGCTGTTGTGTTCTTAAACTTAAGAGTTCGCTGTCAAGACAATCATATTCTTGGCCTGTGATCATCTTTTGGAATTCAGTCATAGCATCTTTCCCTATGGTGATTACTGTCAATGCGTAAGGGCTAATATAGAAACACAGGTCGCGTTGAGCAGCAATTCTTTGCCCTTTGAACGGGTCGGCTTCATAATACGGCAGTTTTCTTTATTGAAGTTGAGTATTAACGTGCGTTTAGACAAATTTATCTGTGAGAGTACCTCACTGACTCGCTCATTAGCGAAAAAAGCCCTGCATCGCGGTGATATTACTTGTGATGGCTTAGTCGTTAAAGACTCGGGTTTTAAAGTGACTGAAGGTATGTGTGTTTGCCTTGAAGGCGAGCCGATTGTCTTAGTGGGCGAGCGTTATTTAATGCTTAACAAACCGGTAGACACTATTTGCTCGACGATAGATGAAACCTACCCTTCGGTATTGAGCTTAGTGGATGTACCTAAGCCAGAAACTCTGCACATTGCTGGTCGTTTAGATGCCGATACTACAGGTCTCGTGTTGATTACCAGTGATGGCCAATGGTCGCATAAGATCACCTCACCGAAGAAAGAATGTGGCAAACGCTATTTAGTGCAACTCGCTGAGCCTGTGGATGCTAGTTTGATTGCGGTATTTGCCGCTGGCGTTGAATTGCGCGGTGAAGATGGTCTAACTAAGCCAGCGTTACTGGAGATTATTGATCCACAATTAGTGCGATTAACCATCACCGAAGGTAAGTATCATCAAGTGAAGCGTATGTTTGCCGCTGTGGGCAATCATGTGCAAGGGTTGCATCGTGAAAGTGTAGGGCAAATTGAATTAGACCCCACCTTAGCACTGGGTGAATGGCGATATTTGACGGCTGAAGAGATAGCTTCAGTCTGATGAGTTTGATATAAAAAATGCCGCCCGAGTTTTACTTTGGCGGCATTTTTATTTGTGCTAAATAGCTTTTATTACTGTTTCTTTAAAATCAGATGACCGCTGATGGTATTCATCTTCACGTTGGCTGCACCAGAGCCTGTTTGGAATGATAACTCTGTGCTTGGTACATATTTTTGCTTTTGCGGTACATCTTGGGTTAAACCGTTGTTGATTTTTCCACCAGGACCACCATCTAAGTTGAAGCTTGCATCGGGAACATCATTAAAGATCACGGTAATATCGCCACTCACACTTTCTAAATTCGCTTTGTTGAAGTTTTTAGCGAGTGACACTTGTGAATCTCCGCTGACGGTTCTGAGCTCGATTTCCTTGGTGACACTAAAGTTAGCATTCACTTCACCTGAGACTTGTTCAATCGTGACTTTTTCTGCTTGAGTGTGGCTTTTTAAGTCACCGCTAACGAGGCGATAATTCATTTCTCCTTTACTGTCAGTGTCCTGAATCGTGCCGGATACGGTTTCTAATTTGATTTTTCCATCAAGAGCTTTGGTCGTGATATCACCAGAGACTGTATGTAACTCAGGTTTACCACTTAAGTTGTTGGCGTTGATATTGCCGCTTACCGTATTCAAATCTAGTTCACCTTGAGTTTCGGCAACTTGCAGATTGGCAGATATGGTATCTGCACTGAGTTTAACCGTTTTTGGGACTTTAATGGTGAGCTGTGATCCTTTGTCATTATTGCCATTATAGTGGCGAGGCATCTTGTCTTCGATATTGAGACTATTTCCCTGTTGCTCAAACACAAAGCCTTCGCTCAATTCATCTAATGTGCCAGTGACACTCACTTCACTCTTATCCCATGTTTGAATGGTCACATCACCGCGTTGGACTTTGATCTGCAGTTGAGTGTCGCTGCTGACACTTAACTGTTTATCAACGCTTTGTGCTGCTAACACATTGCCCATTAAGCCTAAACAGAGTGTCGAAACCAATAGGCTAGCTTTAGTGAGATTGAGGTTACTCATAGGGTGTTTCCTTGTGTCGAGTTTCTAATGGGTAATTTTTGGCCCTGTTGTAATAGGTCGAGCTCACGCTGCTGCACCCAAAGCCACAGTTGCCAAAGTTGTTTATCGGTTGGATTCGCTTGTAAAGCTTGGTAAATCTGTGTTGCCGCGAGCCTTAGCTCAGTTAAACCTTGCTCAACGGGTGCGCTGAAGCTGCTCGTTTGCCACATTAGCGCATTTGGCGCCTGTTCTAGGTTGTCCACTTGCGCTTGGTGTGATGTTGCAATTTGGGTGAGTAATAAATGTAAGGCCACATCCTCTGGTTGCTCTGGCATAGCTTGGTTCTGGGCAAGCTCTGTCTGCTGCATTATGAATGAGTTGAAATAGGGCAATTGGGTATATCCCAATGCCGCTAGAATAATAAACGAAGCCGCTATCGCCCAAGCGTGACTCTTCTGGGATTTGTACGTTTGGGGTATCAGCGTTTTATCCATGCGTTTTTCAATGCCTTGCCACAGATCATGTGTAGGCGACATCTCTTTGGGCGCGCTATTGATCAATTGCTCAAGCTGTTGTTCACGGGAAAGCGGCGTTAACGTCATTACAGCATCTCCTGTAGTAGTTGCTTAGCTCTATGGTATTGGGTCTTGCTGGTGCCGACGGCAATGCCAAGTAAGTCAGCGATTTCATCATGTTGATAACCTTCGATTGCACAGAGTACGAAAACCATGCGAGCGCGTTCTGGCAGTTTGAAAATTAACTTATCTAATCCGCTATAGCTGCTATCAGAGCTTAAGGGCTCAGTTTCATGTTCCAGCGGAATAAATCGTGACCAAAAGGACTTTTGTTTACGAATGCTGCTCAATGCTTGATTGACACAAATACTGTGTAACCAAGTGGAAAACTGACTCTCACCTCGAAATTGTGGCAACTTCTGCCACACTAAAATAAAACACTCTTGGGTAATTTCTTCGGCCATAGCGCTATGGCCGCAAAGGCGCAGTGATAGGGCGTAAATACGTTGGTAATGGCTTTGATACAGCAACTTGAAGGCAGTTTTGTCTCCTTGGCTCGCTAAGGTGACCAGTTCAAAGTCAGACATTGAGCCATTGAGTGGGAGGATCCCTGCTGTCACTGTAATTTCCTGCCATAATGATTGAGTGTTGTAGTTTTGACGCAGTGGGCGCTACAAAAGGTTTGGAACCTTAAAAAATATATTTTATTTAGATCAATTATCCAGCGTAACATTTTTGTAATTTGTAGTAGAATTCGCCCGAAAAAGTACTGCTAAGCTAATGAAGTAATTCATTTTATATCAATTGATATTATGACACTTACATCTGCTTTGAGACGGTATATTTAACGTAATTAAAACGAAATACTTTGTAGTAACGGTAGGGTATCACCTTGAAGAACTAAGTTAAAAATAATGCGGTACTCACAGTATGGGAGCTTAAATCGACAAGCTATCAAAGTATTTGATGTGAACTTTTAATGTATTGCTATGTTTGCGCTGTTAAAGGCTTAATTTCCAGCTATCTTTTTAAGATAGATTATATATTCGGGGACTTTCTATGCTAATCCGCTCAAAGTTGTTACTCAGTGCTGCAGTGTCTATTTCGGCACTAATTGCCATGTTTGGATTACAACTCTATTCAAATTCGGTGAAATCGGAACTTTCTAACGCGGCTCAAAGTGTGCTTGATTTAGAGCGCGACGTCTTAATTTTGCGTAAAAATGAAAAGGACTTTTTCGCTCGCAAGGATTTGAAATATGTCGAGCTGCATAAGCAAAGCCACATGGCAATCGACAGTATTGTCCCTGAGTTAGAGAAAGTCTTTAAAGAATATGGGGTGTCGACTGCCTCACTTGAAAGTTTTGACCGTAATTTAAATCAGTATCAAGCCGCTTTTTCTGAAGTGGTGCAGCTACAACAAGAGATTGGCTTAACACCTAAAACAGGTTTGTACGGTACGTTACGAGCTGCGGTGCATAACGTTGAAACGCTACTCAAGGAATTTGATCAGCCCGCACTCGAAGCCGCAATGCTGCAACTTAGGCGTAACGAAAAGGATTTTATGCTGCGTCGTGAGCTAAGTTATGTCGAAACCTTCGATACTAATATTAGTAAGTTTAATGACAAGCTTCATGCCTCGAGTATCGATATTGATACTCAACGAAAAATTGAAGAGCTTATTACTCAATATCAAAAGGATTTCAAAAGCTTAATTAATAAAGAACAGCAGCTTGGTTTGACCGAAAATGACGGTACTATGGCGCGAGTTTTAGCTGCAAACCAGCAAACTGAGAGCAGTACGAGTGACTTGAAAAACTTGGCTCTTAAGGCCATTGATGATGCTGAGAGTAGTAGTGTTAATGTCGGTATTACTGTGTTTATCTTTATTGCGTTACTACTATCAATCATTACCTACTTGATTATCCGCAGTATTATCGCGCCTGTTGAGCGTATCACGCAGATCATTTCTCGCATCGAGGTGAGTAAAGATCTGACATTGAGGTGCGATGCCTCCACCCAAGACGAACTTGGTGAAATTGCACAGCATTTCAATAGCATGGTGAGTAGCTTCCAACAGCTGATTGAGCAAGTGATTGAGTCGGTCGCAACGATTAACACTTCCTGTAAACGTGTTTCAGAAAATGCCATGCTCGCCTCCGAAGGTGTGGGCCAACAACTTAATGAGACCGACATGGTCGCAACAGCAATCACTGAGATGGGCGCAACGATTGAGGAAATCGCTAAAACAACCGAATTAGCTGCATCAAAAGCGGGTCAGACCCACGATAATGCCCAAAGTGGTCAATTAGAGGTTGAGCAAACGATACATAAAATCCAGTCACTTGCTGAGCAGTTGAATAGCTCAGCAGCGGTCGTTAACGAATTGGAACGTGACAGCGAGACTATCGGTAGCGTGTTAGATGTGATCCGCGGCATTGCTGAGCAGACCAACCTTTTAGCCTTGAATGCCGCGATTGAAGCAGCGCGTGCGGGTGAGCAGGGCCGTGGTTTTGCTGTGGTTGCCGATGAAGTACGTAACTTAGCGATGCGGACGCAATCGTCAACCCAAGAGATTGCTAACATCATTCAAACGCTGCAGACGCGTACCCGATCGATTGTGCAATTGATGGAATCTAGCCAAAAACAAGGCGTTGAAAGCGCTGAACAAGCGGCAAGTGCTGGCGCTTTATTGAAGCTTATCAATAACGACGTGCGTAATATTATGGACATGAGCACTCAAATTGCGGCGGCTATTGAAGAGCAAAGTATGGTGGCAGCTGAAGTGAACAAGAACGTGGTGGTGATCCGCGATATCGCTGAGGAGTCATCCCATGCGGCAGATGCAAATGCGTCCGCATCGGATGAGCTTAAGGCGCAGGCTGAGTTCTTATTCCGTGCGGTGAGTAATTTTAAAATCTAAGGCGTAGAAGCCAGTTTACATCTGATGATCAGAAGCTGGCTTAAAAAATACACTAACAAAAACGCACTCCGAGGAGTGCGTTTTTATGTCTGAGTGATGAGCTCTGCAAGCTTAGTGATTCGTTAAAACAGCAAACTGTGCATTGTACAACTCAGATTAGTCAGAACGTTCAGCGACCGAACTATAAGTGACGGAACTATTAGTGACGGAACATGGCAGAAATAGACTCTTCGTTGCTTACGCGACGAATTGCCTCAGCCAGTACCGCAGACATAGTTAACTGAGTCACTTTAGCCACTTTCAACATTTCTGGGCTTAAAGGAACAGTGTCAGTCACAATCACTTCATCAATCACTGAGTTAGCGATATTTTCAGCCGCTTTGCCAGAGAAGACTGGGTGAGTTGCGTAAGCAAATACGCGGTTCGCACCATGTTCTTTTAAGGCTTCAGCCGCTTTACACAGAGTGCCGCCTGTGTCGATCATATCGTCAACGATAATGCAGTCACGACCTTGAACATCACCAATGATGTGCATAACTTGCGCAACGTTCGCTTGTGGGCGACGTTTATCAATGATCGCTAAATCAGAATCATCCAATAGTTTTGCTACTGCGCGAGCGCGAACAACACCACCGATGTCTGGAGAAACAACGACTGGATTATCTAAGTTTTTCGCTAACATATCTTCTAGCAGCACTGGGCTACCGAATACGTTATCAACGGGAACGTCGAAGAAACCTTGGATTTGCTCAGCGTGCAGGTCACAGGTCAGAACGCGGTCAACACCCACGCTAGACAGGAAATCGGCAACCACTTTTGCAGTAATAGGTACACGGGCGCTACGAACGCGACGGTCTTGACGAGCATAACCAAAGTAAGGAATAACAGCTGTGATACGGCCAGCAGATGCACGGCGCAGCGCGTCAACCATCACGATGAGTTCCATCAGGTTGTCGTTTGTCGGCGCACAAGTGGATTGGATGATGAACACATCGGCCCCACGTACATTTTCGTTAATTTGGACACTGATTTCACCATCGCTGAAACGACCAACCACTGCGTCTCCGAGTTTGCAAAATAGACGATCGGCTATCTTTTTAGCGAGACTGGGGGTGGCGTTCCCAGCAAAGAGCTTGATGTCGGGCACTGTATGAACCTCAGGCGTTTGCTTTATATTTTAGTGGCTAGAGTAACGACGATGTAGGGACGGGAGGAACCCGAGGCGTTATCGTTAAGTGGTTACTCTAGAAGAAAGTAGTTTAAGGGTGACTGAGTCGCGTGATGAGCGGCGAAAGATTCATCCCTTGTGCAACAAATCCTTGCATTTCAGACGGTAATTTCGCCAAGGTTGCGAGAGCTTGTTGCTTTTGTGTGAATTCCCCGAACACGCATGCGCCTGTTCCTGTCATTCTCGACGGCGCATATTCTAGCAGCCAGCCTAATGCCTTGGCAACTTGAGGGTATTTAGAAACGACTAGTTTTTGACAATCATTTGCCCAAGGTTGGTTCATTAAGGTATCTATGGCCAGTTTCGGGGTATCACGTGGTAAAAGTGGATCTTGGAATACTTCAGCGGTGGATACATGGGCATCGGGTGCGATGATTAAGTACCAAGGCTCACTCGGATTTACCGCTTGTAAGCGTTCACCTACACCTTCGGCAAAAGCGGCGAAACCATGAATAAAAACAGGAATATCGGCACCAAGTTTAAGGCCGATTTTAGCCAGTTCTTCGGTCGATAATTGGGTGTTCCATAATGTGTTCAGTGCCACTAAGGTGGTGGCAGCATCTGACGAGCCGCCACCTAAACCTCCGCCCATGGGTAGACGTTTATCCAACCAGATTTCGGCGCCGCCAGTAAAGCCTGTGGTTTGTTGTAATGATTTTGCGGCTCGCAGAATTAAGTTATCGCTATCGGCGACAACATTAGAGATATTGGAGTGCAAAATCAGTTCTGCGGTTTCAGTGACCTTAAAATCGAGCGTGTCACAGTAATCAATAAACTGAAACAAGGTTTGCAGTTCATGATAACCATCTGCGCGGCGACCATTCACGTGTAAGAATAAGTTAAGCTTGGCTGGTGCTGGCCAATGGCGTGAAATTGCTGCGGGCATGCTAAGGTTTCTCTTCGAGTATGATTGCAGGCTTGCCGAGGGCTTGCCATTGATTCAATTGTAGTTTGAGTTGTAAGTCACCACGCTCAAGCTTTAATTGATGGGGCACGTTGGCGCCGCTCTGGGATTGCCAACTTAAAAATGTGACCTGCCAAGGCGGTGGGGTTTGAGTGTTTGTGAGCTGTTTAGGTTTGCCTTGGCTATCGCTTTCCAGTACTTGGTCATTCGGGCCAACTTGGCCGGTGATCCATAAAGGTAAATCGGCCAAGGGGATGGACCAACCGCTGACGCGCTCGAGTAAACGCTGGGCATTATCGTCGCGAAAATCTTTGCCATCGATATGTAAATGGGCAGAGTTCGAGGTTGAATTAAGCGTCAACACCGTTGTACCTAGCATAGTCGTGAGTGTGAGTTCATCGCGATCTTCACTGTGGCGCCAGTAGATATTGGCACTGAGTTTATCATCGGGAGTTTTTATCGCGAGTTTTCCCTGTAATTCCCAAGCTTTGGCTTGGCGCGCATCATTGACTACGATTGGGCTTAAGTCAGTCATCGGCGGCAAGGTTTCACACCCCGCTAGCAAGAGTAGGGCGCTTAAGGTAAAACAAGAGAAAATGGTTTTTGTGAGGCGCTTCAAATTATTCATCTATGACTGATATACCAAAGTCCTTATGATACGAGGGCTTGGAAAGAATACCAATGCCAAACGTAAAATTTCCATCGGCGGTCACTTAGATTTGCTCCCTTGGGACAAATTTTGCCTTACCTATTATTGATAGAAAATTTAGGTAAGAAGTTAGACCTTTATTCGGTTTTGTTAAGCGTATTCTGTTTTTAGTTGGGCCAATTCAGTAGAATGCCCTTATTAAGAGAGTCGCCAAGAATCTAGAAAGAGTCAGATGAGCCTTGTAGCAATCGGTATTAACCATAAAACAGCCACGGTAGACCTGCGTGAGAAAGTCGCCTTCTCTCCGGACAAAATTCATGACGCTATGAAGAGTCTGGCCAGTCGTACACGCTCGGGTGAAGCCGTTATTGTCTCGACCTGTAATCGCACTGAGTTGTATTGCAACAACGGTGATGAGGCCGACATTATTGCGTGGCTTGAAGAATATCACGGCCTAGATCATGAGGATGTAGCACCTTGTCTCTATAACTATCACGGTCAAGATGCCGTAAGGCATTTGATGCGCGTAGCCTCCGGGCTCGATTCTTTGATCCTTGGTGAGCCGCAGATTCTCGGTCAAGTAAAGCAAGCGTTTGTTAAGGCTAAAGAGGCTGGTACGGTTGCGCTAACCATAGATAGACTCTTTCAGAATACTTTTTCAGTCGCTAAGAAAGTCCGCACTGACACTGAAATTGGCGCCGCCGCAGTTTCTGTGGCATTTGCCGCGGTAAGCATGGCGAAACATATTTTCTCATCGATATCGACCACTAAAGTACTGTTGATTGGCGCAGGTGAAACCATAGAACTGGTTGCTAAGCATCTTAAAGATAACGGCGTGGCTTCAATGGTCGTAGCAAATCGGACGTTAGAACGTGCCCAAGGCATGTGCGAGGAGTTTGGCGCAACAGCAATTACACTGGCGCAGATACCAGATTATCTCCCAAAAGCCGATATCGTGATATCCTCTACCGCCAGCCCTCTGCCTATCCTAGGTAAAGGCATGGTCGAAAAAGCGCTAAAGCAGCGTCGCCATCAACCTATGTTATTGGTTGATATAGCAGTTCCCCGGGATATTGAGCCGGAAGTCGCCGATTTGGATGACGCGTTTCTGTATACAGTGGACGACCTGCATAGCATTATTGAACAGAATATGGCTTCTCGAAAAGAAGCCGCCGAGCAAGCTGAAGTAATTACTGAAGAACAATCTTTCCTATTTATGGATTGGATCCGTTCTTTAGAGTCGGTCGACAGTATTCGCGAGTATCGCAGCCAGAGCATGGCGGTAAAAGATGAGTTAGTGGAACGCGCCTTGAATAAATTAGCCCAGGGCTCAGACACTGAGCAGGTATTGATTGAACTAGCCAATCGCCTGACCAACAAACTTATCCACGCACCGACACAGGCCCTCACGGCAGCGAGTCGTCAGGGCGATTTGAATACTCTCGGTCAGTTAAGATCAGCGCTTGGATTAGATAAAAACTAAGGTTAGCGAGTTAAATGAAGGAATCCGTTATCCGCAAGCTGGAAGGCTTGCTCGAGCGCAATGAAGAAGTCATGGCTTTGCTGGGTGATGCTAGCGTCATTTCTGATCAAGACAGGTTTCGTGCGTTATCGAAAGAATATGCCCAGTTAGAAGACGTTGTTGCTGGCTTTAAAGCCTATCAGCAAGCGCAGGCCGATCTCGATTCTGCCAAAGAAATGCTGGAAGAAGACGATGCTGAAATGCGTGAAATGGCGCAGGAAGAGATGAAAGCCGCTAAGGCCAAACTCGAGCAGCTCGAAGACGAATTGCAAATTCTATTATTGCCAAAAGATCCTGACGACGATAAAAACGCCTTCGTTGAGATCCGCGCTGGTGCTGGCGGCGATGAAGCGGCTATTTTCGCCGGTGATTTATTCCGCATGTACAGCCGTTATGCTGAAGCAAATCGCTGGCAGATCGAAATCATGAGCTGTAACGAAGGCGAACATGGTGGCTTCAAAGAAGTGATCATGAAGGTCAGTGGTGACGGCGTATACGGCAAACTTAAGTTTGAATCCGGCGGCCACCGTGTACAGCGTGTGCCAGAAACCGAATCCCAAGGACGTGTGCATACTTCAGCGGTTACTGTTGTGGTACTTCACGAAGTGCCTGAAGCGGAAGCGATTTCAATCAACCCAGCCGATCTGAAAGTTGATACCTATCGTTCATCAGGTGCAGGTGGTCAGCACGTTAACAAAACTGACTCAGCTATTCGAATCACCCATATTCCTACTGGGATCGTGGTGGAATGCCAAGATCAACGTTCGCAACACAAGAACCGTGCCCAAGCCATGAGTGTACTGGCCGCACGTATTCAAGCTGTTGAAGACGAAAAACGCCGCAGCGCCGAAGAATCGACCCGTCGTAGTCTGGTTGCCAGTGGCGATCGCTCCGAACGTGTACGTACTTACAACTTCCCGCAAGGCCGCGTGAGCGAACACCGCATCAACTTGACCTTATATCGCTTGAACGAAGTGATGGAAGGCGATCTCGATGCTATTTTATTGCCTCTGATGCAAGAGCATCAAGCCGATCAGTTAGCCGCACTGGCTGACGAGCAGGGGTAATTTTGTCAGATCAATCTAGCATAGCCGAAGCCCTGCAATGGGCTTATGTGCAGTTAGCATCAACCTCTGAATCCGCTCATTTGGATGCAGAGGTTTTGTTGTTATATTGCCTCAATAAAAGCCGCAGCTATTTGTATACTTGGCCTGAAAAATCCCTAACGGTTGAACAGTGGAAACGCTTCCAGCAAATGGTACAGAAACGCCAAAAAGGCGTACCTGTGGCACATATTGTCGGTGAGCGCGAATTTTGGTCGTTGCCTTTTATCGTCAACGACACCACTTTGATCCCGCGTCCTGATACTGAAATTTTGGTCGAAACCGCCTTGAACATGCCGCTTTCCACCTACGCCAAAGTGCTCGATTTAGGCACTGGCACTGGGGCAATTGCGCTGGCGTTGGCGTCTGAGCGTGAGTCATGGCAAATCACCGCGGTCGATAAAGTCGATGATGCCGTGGCTTTGGCTATCGCGAACCGCGAGAACTTAAAGCTGCCACAGGTCGAAATTCTCCAGAGTGACTGGTTCAGTGCCGTAAAGTCGCGGGACTTTGATTTAATCGTCTCAAATCCGCCCTATATTGATGAAGCTGACGAACACTTACACCAAGGTGACGTGCGTTTCGAGCCCCAAAGCGCGTTAACCGCCGCCGAGGAAGGCTTTGCCGATCTTTATTATATTGCCAACACTGCCCGAGATTACTTAAAGCCTAACGGCTATATCCTGCTCGAACATGGTTTTGAGCAGGCTGTGAAACTCAGAGCTAAGCTTATTGAACTGGGCTATGAGAATGTCGCCACAGTGCGAGACTTTGGCAGTAATGACAGATGCACTATGGGCAAATGGGCGGAGTAATAACTCTGCTTTAAGTGAAGATATTTACCCAGTTATACCGATTTATCGAACGCCATTGGTTATTGCCAATGGCGTTTTTGTTTTCGATAGGGCGACCTTAAGTTGGTGTAAGGTGAAGATCCTAAACCTTAAACATCACAACACTTTTACCATAAAAAATTTACTGCCGGTTTCTGGATAGGCTTGTTGTATCCACTGCACGCGATAGTCGTGGCGCTCATAAAAGGGCTTAGCTTGAAAATCTAAGGTATCGAGTAGGGCAAATTGGCAGCCGCGCTCCTTTGCTTGGCTTTCTGCGGCTAATAATAAGCGCGTGCCGATACTTTGGTGTCTTAAAGAATCATTGACCCACAGATAGTCGATTAACAACCAATTGCCGAAGGTTTTACCGCTGATCCCTGCTAACAGTTTACCTTCGGAGTCCTGTAGTTTGAGTCCGAGATTTTTACGGCTAAGCCCCTGCCATTGGACTTGGTTGAACTCGACAATTTTTTGTTTTACAGCGTCGGCGAACTCGGTTGATTCATCATTAATTAAGCTTAAATTCATCGTCACTTCTCGTTTGATTTTTTATGATGTTAGCTCTGAATATCTAGGCTGATAGGCATTGGTATGCCGCCAAGGATTAGGGTAAACTAGCGCCTTTGTCACTGGCCATAAGTATCGTAATGGAAACTTTTTACAGTCTATATCCTGCGGTTAAACATCTGCATTTTACCTTTATCGCGTTGAGCGTGTTACTGCTTACCGTGCGCTTTGTCCTGCATCTGCGCCAATCGGCTCTGATGGAGAAGAAGCTGCTCAAGATAGCGCCCCATGTTATCGACACTTTCCTACTGCTGTCGGGCTTAACTTTGTGTTTTATGATCCAGCAATTTCCTTTTGTGGATCCTTGGATGACCGAAAAAATCGGTGCTGTAGTTGCTTACATTGTCCTAGGCGCCATTGCCATAAAAGCGAACAGAAACAAATTGTTCAAAGTGTTTGCTTACTTAGGCGCGATAGGTTGGTTGGTTTATGCTGCTAAATTGGCTCATTTTAAACAAGCGGTATTATTGGGTTAATGGGTAACTACACTCTGCAAGATGGCATTTCATTGCCCGAGTCGGCATTGGATGTAGGTGCGCACCTTGGATTTTCTAAACTTGAAGCCGCTAAATGGGCTTGGTTTGAAATGGCGGGAGCCGTATTAACTCATTACTTGGTTGATCAACAACAGCGTTTTAATGCGCTGTTGCATTGGTTTTACGAGGATTTAGGTTTTTGTGTTCGTGAGAACTACTTCAGTACCGAGGCGGCAGATTTAGGTACTTGCTTAATTAGTCGCCAAGGTAATAGTACTACGCTGGCGACGGTATTGATGTTGCTGGCAAAGCAGTTAGATCTTGAATTCGAACCCATATTGCTACCTGGCAATACGGTGCTGCGTTGTAAGATTGGCGGTGAAGTGAGTTATTTGGATCCTTTAACGGGCAAGGAACTCACCCGTCACCAGTTGCACGTGTTAGTGCGCGGCGAGTTAGGTAATGCTGCTGAGCTTAAGGCAAGTTACTTAAAGCCTGCAACGGTGAAAAAACTGCTGACGCGTATGCTGCATGAGCTTAAGGCGGGTTGCATAGTGTCGCATCAATTTGAGGCAGCGATGGAGTGTTGCAGTCTGCTGTTGCAATGGCATGTTGACGATGTGCATTTGAATCGTGAGCGGGCGTTTATTGCACAGCAGTTGGGTTGTATTAATGTGGCCGCCGCCGATCTGCAGCATTTTGTTGATAATAGTCCTCACGATCCCGTGATCGAGATAGTGAAGATGCAGCTCAAAGAATTAAACGAACACGCCGAGGTTTATCACTAAAGCAGAGCCTTTCGGGGCTCTTCTTATTTATTCAACTTTTATTAACGAATTCAATCCGCAAAAATAATAACACTGGGCAGATGAAAGTTTGACCCAGGGACTTAAAAGTTAAGTCTCTAATAAAAATAATAACTGTATCGACAGGGAGAAATTAGCATGACAAGCACGGCTTTAGTGACGAACGATGCCACGGCGTTAGGAATACTCGCGACAATTCTAGGTTTTGTATTTTATACCAGTAGCAGTAGTCATCCTTTTTGGCAGAAGTTTTATCGTTTTATTCCCGCCCTTTTATTGTGCTATTTCTTGCCATCGTTATTGAACACCTTTGGGGTAATCGATGGTAATACCTCACAACTGTATTTTGTTGCATCCCGTTATTTGCTGCCAGCTTGTTTAGTCTTATTGATTTTAAGCGTTGATTTAAAAGCTATTTTAAGTTTAGGTCCGAAAGCTTTGATCATGTTTTTAACCGGCACTGTCGGTATCGTTATCGGCGGCCCTATCGCCTTGTTGCTGGTGTCGGTTATTGAACCTTCTTTAATTGGGGTCGATGGCCCCGATGCGGTATGGCGTGGTATGACGACCTTAGCGGGGAGCTGGATTGGTGGGGGCGCAAACCAAGCTGCAATGAAAGAGATTTATGACGTGGGCGGTAATATTTTCTCTGTGATGGTGACAGTCGATGTGATAGTCGCCAATATTTGGATGGCAGTGTTACTGTTCCTAGCCTCAAAAGCGAAAGAGATCGATGCTAAAACCGGTGCGGATACTTCTGCTATTGAAGCGTTAAAAGATAAAGTTGAAAAGTATCACGCTGAAAATGCACGCATTCCTAATCTGCGCGATCTTATGCTGATTGTCGCTGTAGGCTTTGGTATCACAGGTATTGCTCATATCGCCGCTGATTTTCTGGGGCCATTTTTTGAAGTGAACTATCCTTGGACCGCAGATTACAGTTTAACCTCTAAATTCTTCTGGTTAGTGGTGATAGTCACAACGATTGGTTTGGCGATGTCATTCAGCCCAGTGCGTCATTTAGAGGCGGCGGGGGCATCAAAAGTGGCTTCAGCCTTCCTTTACATCTTAGTTGCGACCATTGGTCTACATATGGATGTGAGTAAGGTGCTCGATACGCCATTGTACTTTTTAATTGGTATTGTGTGGATGATAGTTCACGCAAGCTTTATGTTATTGGTGGCTAAGCTGATTAAAGCCCCGTTATTTTATATGGCCGTAGGCAGCCAAGCGAATGTGGGCGGTGCTGCGTCGGCCCCTGTAGTTGCGGCGGCATTTCACCCCGCTTTAGCACCAGTGGGCGTACTGTTAGCCGTATTAGGTTATGCGTTAGGAACCTATATGGCATGGATTTGTGGTCAAATTTTACAGTTAGTTGCGGTATAACCGCCTTAGCTCCTATTCACCGCTGGGAAAGGTTCCAGCATTTTAGAGAGAAGTTGCGATGAGTAATAAAATCATAAACCTAGGTTCAATCGAGATTGCCAACGATAAACCTTTCGTGTTGTTTGGTGGCATGAACGTGCTTGAGTCTCGCGATCTCGCGATGTCGATTGCTGAAACCTATGCCGAAGTGACTCAAAAGCTGGGGATCCCTTATATATTTAAGGCGTCTTTTGATAAGGCGAATCGTTCTTCGATTAACTCTTACCGCGGTCCAGGTATGGAGGAAGGCTTAAAGATTTTTGAAGAGATTAAAAAGACCTTTAATTTACCTTTGATCACCGATGTGCATGAAGTGCATCAGTGTGCGCCAGTGGCAGAAGTAGTTGATATTATTCAGTTACCTGCATTTCTAGCACGCCAGACTGATTTGGTTGTCGCTATGGCAAAAACTGGCGCTATCATCAATGTGAAAAAGCCACAGTTTTTAGCACCACATGAAATGCGCCATATCATCACTAAGTTTAACGAAGCGGGTAATGACGAGATCATCCTGTGTGAACGTGGTTCAAGCTTTGGATATAACAACTTAGTCGTTGATATGTTGGGTATGGACGAGATGAAGCAATCTGGCTATCCGGTGATTTTCGATGCGACCCATGCGCTGCAACGCCCTGGTGGTCGTGCAGATTCCGCGGGTGGACGTCGCGCACAGGCGACCGAGTTAGCGCGCAGTGGTATGGCGCTGGGTTTAGCGGGTCTATTCATTGAGGCGCACCCTGATCCTGATAACGCTAAGTGTGATGGCCCATGTGCGCTGCCTTTGCATCAGTTAGAAAATTATCTGAAGCAAATGAAAGCGATCGACGATTTGGTTAAATCCTTCGAGCCAATCGATACCAGTAAGTAATCGCAAGCTAAGACTTAATGAATTAGTGACTTAATCCTAAAGCCTCGACTCGTTCGGGGCTTTTGTTTTTCAGTCGAGGAATGTGATTGGTATAGCCCCGTAGCTATCTGAAACATTAATGTTTTATGATGGGCTTTGCCTAACAATCTTGTTTTTATAGCCGACCAGATTCTTTACGGAATACCTTTATGTGGATCTTACTCACTTTGCTGGCGGCATTTATGCAGGCTTGGCGTAATGCGTTTCAAAGCCAGCTGAGTAAAGAAGTGAGTGTTGCGGGCGTGACCTTAGCGCGTTTTATTTGGGCTGGGCCGATTGCCGCCGTGTATTTGGCGAGCTTATATCTTTGGCAGGATGTCGGAATCCCCGATTTTAGCGACCGTTTTATCGGTTTTATTCTCGGAGCATCGGCGATGCAAATTCTCGCGACGGGCTTGATGGTGAAATTGTTCAAGCAACAGAACTTTGCCGTTGGTGCTGGGCTAGCCAAGAGTGAAGCTGTGGTCGCGGCGATCTTAGGCACAGTGTTTTTTGGGACGCATTTATCCCTTTTAGGTTGGTCGGGAGTGTTGTTGGGTGGTGTGGCAATTTTTCTCATGAGTGCCAAACAAGGCCTGCGAAGTCTGTCGCTCAATACGGTATTGATTGGTTTAGCCTGTGGTACTTCGTTTGCGCTGACATCGCTTTGGGTACGAGAAGCGAGTTTATGTTTGACCCCCATAGCGCAGCTTGGGTGTTGCTATTTGTGATAGGCCTACAAACTTTGCTGTTAGTCAGTTATTTGTTGCTTAAGGATAAATTTACGCTGATAGCATTATGGCAACGACCTAAGTTGACTTTACTGACAAGCATCGCCAGTTGTTTAGGTTCTATCGGTTGGTTTAGTGCTATGTCGTTGCAGGCTGTGCCCTATGTTAAAACCTTAGGTCAAGTTGAAGTTTTCTTTATGATCTTGATTGCCACCTTTTGGCTGAAGGAAAAAGTAAAGATAAAAGATATGCTAGGGTTAGTCTTGATCGCTATCGCCGCTATTTTGGTGATGTGGGAATAGACTAAATTAATAGAAGGTGTGATGGTTTTTTAGACTAAAATAGAACTCGATTCAGTGTGTTTATATCAAGCAAACATTCGCTGAGATACAAATATACACACGTCTTGCTCCATAGATTTTGATACCATTTTTAACCGAGCGCTGTGCGAGTTAAGGATATATGCGAAAAAAGTTAGCAAAATTAAATCTGTCATTATGGCAATGGCTGGCAGTCATATTGTTTCCAATTGGAATTGCTGCTGTCGCAAGTTATCTCTCTGCACAGTATTTTGTTGAAGATAAAGTCAAAGGTGTGGGGGCTATTTATGTGAGTCATATTGATACTTTGGTGTCCCATGCTAATGAAATCAGCCATTATGCATTGGCATTGAAGGATTCTGAGTGTCAAGAGTTATACAACTATATGTTGTTCCAACCCTACTTTCGCTCGGCTTTAATATATGATTCACAACATGTTTATTGCTCTTCTAAAACCGGTGATATTGATACTCCCCTGAGCATTGTTAGTGCTACCGAAAATCTTGAAATATCTAACCAGTTTATTATTACGGGCACGCCTTTTATGCCTGAGGTGCCCGCGATAGTGTCATCTAAATGGGACCCTAAATCTAAACACGGCGCTGCTGTCATTATTGAAGGACAATATTTATTAGATTCCTTTGTACAGCCCGATGTGTTTCCTAGCGCAGTTATCAATGTCGCTTTATCCATCAATGGTAAAACGATTCCTGAATCACTCGAGTTTATCAAAAATGAGGTAATGACTTTAGATTCTGAGGATCATCGTTTTTCGGTGTTACTAGAAATGTCACCTGCTTTTTTTAGGCATTTTTTTTGGATATTTTTTGCCATCTCATTACCCTTTAGCATTATTTTGATTACGGGTTCTATCTTGTTTGTGCTCTATTCACGGTTATCTCGTCACTCCCTTGCTGATGATATTCGTAGCGGGATAGAGAACGAAGAGTTCTTTTTGGTTTATCAGCCTGTGATCTGTGCTGAGGACGGTAAGGCCAAAGGAGTCGAGGCATTAGTGCGTTGGCAGCACCCACAAATGGGCTTAGTGCGGCCTGATTTGTTTATTCCTATCGCCGAAGAGAGCAAGTTGATTGTTCCATTGACCAATTATATCTTCGAAAAGGCATTAAAAGATTTTGCTAATATGAAGGTTGAATCGGGCTTTAGAGTCGCGTTTAACGTGGCGCCAGAGCATTTTACCCAAGATGATATAGAGTCGAAATTTATTCATCTGCGGGATTCTTTGGATCGTATTGGCGTTAAGCCTTTAATCGAAATCACCGAACGGCAATTATTAACGCCGGATATTTGCCAGCGCATTGAAAGCTTACGCCAGTTGGGGATTTTAGTGGCTATCGATGACTTTGGTACTGGGCAAACAACCTTATCTTTGTTACAAACCATGCCATTAGATTACTTGAAAATCGATAAATGCTTCATCGATACCATAGGGCAGGATTCCGTGACTTCCCACGTGCTCGATACCATTATTGAGCTCTCTCATAAGATGAATTATGTGGTGGTGGCTGAAGGGGTTGAAACCCAGGAGCAGGCAGATTATTTGACCAGTCGCCAAGTCCATTTTTTACAAGGTTATCTCTTTGCTAAGCCGATGAAGTTGGGGGATTTAAAGTTATGGTTAGTCGAACATTTCAAAAAGTAGCATCATGATGTAAGTCAGCCATAAGGGCGCCTTGGTACCCTTATGGCTATTCAACTGTCTTAACTAAAGGTTCTGGCTAGAGGTTCTGATTAAAGGCTATAACCCGTTTCTTCGTGTTCCGATAAATCTAAGCCGTTAACTTCTTGTTCTGTGCTGACGCGAAGGCCGCCAAGTAGCTTACGGATGATCACAAACAGCAACCAAGTGACCACCGCAGTATAAGTGAATGTCGCCGCAACCCCGATAATCTGTACCCCAAGTTGGTCTATCATAGTGTTATTCATAGTCGCAAAACCGTAGCCGCTAAAAACGCCTAATTGGGTCGAGCTAAAGACTCCTGCCAAAAGAGTACCAAGAATACCGCCGACACCGTGCACGGGGAAAACGTCTAAGGAGTCATCGATTTTAAGTTTCTGTTTGATATAAACCGTTGAGTAAAAACACACGATTCCACCGAGTAAACCTATGACTAAGGCGCCTGCTGGGCCAACATAACCAGACGCCGGAGTGATAGTGCCTAAGCCCGCTACCATGCCTGTGACTATGCCAAGGGCGCTGGGTTTACCAAACTTAATCCACTCAATTGCCGCCCATGTCATCGCGCCCATAGAAGCGGCGAGATGAGTGGCTAGAATCGCCATGGCTGCGGTGCCGTTAGCGCCTAGCGCACTGCCGCCGTTAAAACCGAACCAACCCACCCACAGCATGCCCGCACCTGTGACAGTCATCGTCAGGTTGTGCGGCATAATGGCCGAGTTTAAAAATCCTTTGCGTGGACCTAGCACTTTAGCGGCCACGAGCGCAGCAACCCCTGCGGTGATATGCACCACGGTTCCGCCTGCGAAATCATACAGTCCTAGCTGTGCTAACCAGCCACCGCCCCAAACCCAGTGGGTGATCGGCGCATAAACCAGTAATAACCAAGCACCTGAAAAGATAAGCACAGCTGAAAACTTCATTCGCTCGGCAAAACCACCGATGATTAAAGCTGGCGTTATGATGGCAAAGGTCATTTGAAATAGCATAAACAGCGGCTCGGGAATATCCCCGCTAAGACTATCGCGACCAATACCTGACAGTAGTGCTTTGTCTAAGCCACCGATGAGACTGTTACCTGTGTCGAATGCGAGTGAATAACCTAGCCCGAACCATAAAACTGACACTAGGGCGGCAATAGAGAAGCATTGCATCAATATTGAAAGCACGTTTTTACTGCGAACTAAACCGCCGTAAAATAAGGCTAATCCTGGCAGGGTCATCAACAACACTAATGCGGATGAGCTTAAGATCCACGCCGTATTTGCAGCGCTAAATTGACCATCATCGGCGACGGCGTTCGTCGTCAATACACTGAATAATATCAATAGGTATTTAATACTGAGTCTGAAGCTCACTAGCATCATAGGGCATCAACTCCTTCTTCCGAAGTGCGAATGCGCACCACTTGTTCTAACGAAGTCACAAAGATTTTGCCATCACCCACTTTGCCCGTATGGGCTGCAGCAATAATGGCATCAATAACGGCATCTTCTTGATCGGAATGAATGGCAACTTCGAGTTTAATCTTAGGTAAAAAGTCCACTGCATATTCAGCACCACGATACAATTCCGTATGGCCCTTTTGGCGGCCAAAACCACGTACTTCAGTGACTGTCATGCCATGGACGCTGAGCTGGGTTAAAGCTTCACGTACATCGTCTAATTTGAACGGTTTAATGATTGCGGTGACCAGTTTCAATTTTCTCTCCAACAAGCTGCAGACTCAATTGATTGGAATAAAGCAGGAATTAGGCCATATAGACAAAGCATTTATTATCATTGCGTTAACATTAAAATGCACCGAAATAGCTTAAAATTTTGATGCAAAACGGTGCAAAGCAAAGTTAATCTGCCCTGATTTGGTGCGCATTATTGGTGCAAGTTAAATTTGCTTGACTAGCATGAGTGCGGTAAAAGCCGAGTGAGTATGGCGCTAGGGTGATTCGCGTTTTAATGCGGTAAGTAAAAAGTGGGGATTTAGCAAAAAATTAAAAATTATATCAATTAAACATAATGTTATATTGAGTTTTGTTATGTGAGTTTTCTTGCTTAAGCTTCTAGCTGTTTGACGCGCGCCCAGAGGTCAGCATTAACTGGTGCACTTAAACCGTGCGCTTGTGCACGCTCACAGATATAACCATTAATTTGGTCTATTTCAGTTCGTCTTTGGTGTGCAATATCTTGGTGCATCGATGAGAAATTCCCCGCAGTGAGGCGGATCACCTGATAGACCCTGTCGTGTAACAATTGTTTATCGAGAGGCACGCCCTCGAGTGTGGCAACCGTGACTAACTCGTCGAGAATGCCTTTAATCATGTCACTAAAATCTGGCTCGGCGAGTGTGCCATTAGGACATTGATATAGTGCTGTAAGCGGATTAATCGCGGCATTAACGGCGAGTTTCTGCCATAGACAAGGCACAATGGCATCCACCCATTCACTGTTGGGGATAGCCGTCAGTAAAGCATTGCGATAATGCTCAGTGAGCTCTGTACCTGCAAAATGCCCAAATTGAGTTAGCCCTTGTCCAGTTTGCCTAATTTGCCAACTGGCTTGACGTAACACTCCTTGGGAAGTTGTCCCTAGGCTTAGCCCTCTGTCATCAGCTTGCGCATCAATTAGCGGCGCTAGGGCTAAATGAGGTCCCATTCCATTGTGTAACAACAAAATGTGGCATTGTCTGGGCAGTTGGTTAAGTAAGGGCAAAAGTGCATCGAGCACTTGATAGGCTTTGACGCAGACAATCACGAGGCGGATATTATCGAGCGCATTGGCCGCTAAGATAGGCACAGAATACTGGAGTGCTTGTGTTTTCTGTTGATTATCATTGGCCAGCGCTAATGGAGTGACGCTAAGTGTCTGCTGTATAGATGCAATTGAATCGCGGCCGATAAGACCAACACTCATGCCCGCTGTAGTCAGTTGGTGGCAAATAAGCTGCCCAACGGCACCAGCACCTAAAATCGCAATATCCACCACGCGATTTATGTTCACAGCAAGAGTCATATGTGTAGCCTTAAGGTATCTGTTATCAGTACCAGTTTGAAGCACCTGAGTTAATCTTCTCGCAATTGCGCTGCGCGGAAGTATTTGCCATAGGCCCAATTGCAAAAGTAAAACAGTGCAATACCCGAAAAGTCGGCAATAACATCCCCCACAGAAGCGCTACGGTAGGGCAAACGTGATTGCACCAACTCAATTAAAATGGCGTAGCTTGCCAGTGTGAGAGATAACCAATACCACTTAGGTTTGAAAGCAAGATAGGTGAGATAGGAGAGGCAAAAAAAGCTCCCAAGATGGCCTACCTTGTCGATATTCGGAATACTTTGCGAATAGGTTGGTCTGGAAAATACCAGATAACTGATCACGACAAAGGCTACGGCTAAAGCCAGCTTAAATAGGGTGTTTTTAGTTATCACAAATATGTTTGTATTAGCTTAGAGTGGGGCAATGATAGGAAAATGTGTGGCTAAAGTCACCCATGATTACGCTTTTATTCTAGGCTTTACCTTCAACTTAGGCCTGTGTGTGGGTAAACTAGCTGCATATTAATTTGATATGGGACATAAAAACTATGCCTTCAATGGATATTGTGTCAGAAGTGAATGAAGTTGAACTGCGTAATGCGGTTGATAATACTAAGCGTGAGCTGGCGACACGTTTCGATTTTCGCGGTAAAACGGCTGACGTGGAATATAAGGACCATGTGGTCACGTTAACCGCTGAAGATGACTTCCAATGCCAACAATTAGTGGACATTTTACGTATGCAACTGAGCAAACGTAATGTGGATCCGTCTTCGATGGAAGTCGATGAGAAAGCCATCCACAGCGGTAAAACCTTCTCCCTAAAAGTGAAGTTTAAAGAAGGTATAGAAACCTTAATTGCTAAAAAACTGGTCAAGCTAATTAAAGACAGCAAACTTAAAGTGCAAGCGTCTATTCAGGGCGAGAAAGTACGAGTTACAGGTAAAAAACGTGACGATTTACAAGCTGTCATGGCGTTGGCACGTGAGTCTGAGTTAGGCCAGCCTTTCCAATTTGATAACTTTAAAGATTAATCGAGCAGAATTGGTTTAACGTGATGCAGTATCGCGTTTGCCATTTCGTCTTTAAATATAAAAAAGCCCTCACACTAAGGTGTGAGGGCTTTTTTATATTGATGACATAAGTGCTATGAGACCTTAATCCGAGTTTGTTGGTGCACTTTTTGACGAATCATCCATTAATGATGTGCTTGGATGCGGGGCATACTTGTTGACTAAGACAACCAAAAACAACACTGGAAAGCCAATAACACTGGCAGCGACAAAGAAGTTCACATAGCCAAATGCGTCGACATAAGCGCCCGAGAAGCCCGCGATAAATTTAGGGAAAAGCAACATAATCGAAGACAGTAAGGCATATTGCGTTGCACTGTAGCCGTTGCTAGTGAGACTCGAGAGATAGGCAATAAATGCCGCCGTGGCTATCCCAGCGCTGAAGTTATCCACGGAAATAGCAAAGGTTAAAAAGGGCACGTTGTAGCCAATCACTGCCTGCCATGCGAATAGCAGATTGGTTACGGCAACCAGTAAGGCACCGAGGAAAAGGATTTTCATAGTTCCGAAGCGGGCTAACAAAACACCGCCGAAGGCTGCGCCGACTAAGGTCATGATCAGGCCATAGATTTTACTCAAATAGGCAATTTCTTCCTTAGTGAATCCCATGTCCACATAAAAGACGTTCGCCATAATCCCCATCACAATATCCGAGATCCGGTAGCAAGAAATCAGTAATAGGATGAGGATAGCGCTGCGGCCATAGCGTTTGAAAAAGTCGATAAAGGGTAAAATACTGGCCGTATATACCCAAGATATGCCCGCTGCGATAATTCTAGGATAACGGGCACTTAAGCGTTGTTTTAGCGCTAATTCAGTGGCATCGGCGGCGCGGGTATCGACTTCGGGTTCGCGGCTAAAAAGCGTGGTCAAAATCCCAACAGACATCAAGCCCGCCATAATCAGGTAAGAAGTTTGCCATGCCACTAAGTTGTATGCCGTGTTACCGGGTTCAACCCAAGCCGCTATGGTTAGCGCGCCTGCGGTGGCGATAATCATGGCGCTGCGATAACCCACTTGATAGGCCGCTGCTAGTGCGGCTTGCATCTTTTCTGGGGCTGATTCAATCCGAAAGGCATCAATAACAATATCTTGGGTGGCTGAGGCAAAGGCGACCATTAACGCGAACAGTGCCAAGCGCTCGAGATCTTTGAGGGGATCACTAAAAGACATGCCTAAGATGGCACCAACCAATAATAACTGAGCGAACAGCATCCAGCTACGGCGGCGGCCTAGAAATCGAGTTAGCAGCGGCAATGAAAGCCGATCGACTAAGGGTGACCAAGCCCATTTAAACGCATAGGCTAAGGCTATCCAGCTGAAATAACCGATTGAAGTGCGATCAACACCAGCTTCACGCAACCAAAAGGATAACGTTGAAAATACCAGCATTAATGGTAGACCAGCAGAAAAACCCAGTAATAACAGGATCAAAACCCGCTTGTGATAATAGACACTGAGGGCATCGAGTGTACGTTGAATAAAACCTGTTGCAGACATAGGCATGAGTCTAAGTGTTTAATCCGCTTAGCTTACGGGTAAGGTGCCATAGGGTTCAAGGGCTAATGGTATTACTTTTACTTTGGAGTCCCGTTTAGCACTATAAGATGGTTGAATATGGCTCGAGAGTTAACTGCTTGTAGCTAAAAGTTTACCGCTTATCTTTATCGCTAGCATTGATCTTGATAGTAAGGAGAGCGTAATAATGTACACACGAGGAATTGGTTTACGAAATAAAAAAGGCCCTATTACAGGCCATTTTTAATCGATAGGAATGCTGAACTTAAGGTCTTATCCCGATGCATCCCTGCGGCACTCGGCCGCCTAAACTCAGGTAGTCACAGCAATCATTTACTTGCTTACGCAGATATTGATTACCGCGGATCACACAGTCAGGCCACCTGTTAAAGCTGTGGAGCAAGTGCCAAAACACTTTTTCAGTTTCCGTTTGCGCTTCGCCAGTCGAATTCAGTTGCTGCCATTCTTCTAACGTGTCCCATAAGTAAAGTTGCACTTCATTGAAGTCGAGTTCTTCACTCAAAAACGCTTTTCCATAGAAGGCGAGTTGGGGCGCTTTATTATCGATGAACTCAGTTGCCGTCATCGTTTGCCTCCTTTCTGTTTACTATCACAGTATAGATGCAAAATTAGCGCTTTTGCTCGAAATTATATTTTGATTACTGTTTTGGTAATAACTTGGCTTTTTTCAATATGATAGGGGTAACAGGAACATCGGGCCAATTGAGCTTAGTGTTAGTTCCTGTCTCAACGACAGCCATAGCTTCGAGGACGGTTTTACCTTCAATCACTTCACCAAATACGGCATAACCCCAACGACGTTTAGAGGGATCGAGCTTAGTGTTGTCGGCTACGTTGAAGTAGAACTGACGAGTGGCTGAGTGCGGCTCGTTTTCACGTGCCATGGCGATAGTGCCCATGCTATTTGTTAGGCCATTTCCTGATTCGTTGACTATCGGCTTACCCTCGGGGAGCTCTTCATACTTGGGGGTGAGTCCGCCGCCTTGCACCACAAAGTCACTGATCACGCGGTGAAATATTGTGTTGTCGTATTCGCCTTTAACGACATGAGTTAAAAAGTTATCGACAGTGATTGGTGCACGAGTTCTATCTAGCTCGACCACTATTTTGCCTAAGCTAGTATCAAATTCGACTCTGGGATACAAGGTATCGGCCTGAATGTCGAGTGCGAGGCTATGATGACTCATCAAGATGAGCAAGAGGGCTGATATCCAACGGAGCATATTGATTTCCTTATAATAAACTGACGCTGTTATTTTTGTAGAAACTGATTAAGCTCAGGATCGTTTAGAATCTCGCCGGTAAGTTGGCCGAGCAATTTGTTCATATCCAGTTCTAAAGTTGCAAAATCGGGCGTTAAAGGACCTTTTAAAGTGCCTTTGGCTTTATAGCGTTTAACCAGCTCTTGGGTGGAGTTTTTGGCTTGAACTGCGATTAACACACTGTGTTTTGCCTCATAGCCAAAGGTCTTTTTAGTGATATCCATTTGCAATTCTTCTAATTGAATTTGCACTGAATTAGTTGCGCTTGGGTCGATTTGGTAGCCCGCTTGAGCAAAACCTGCGCGGAATACTTCATCAAGTAACAGTTTAGGCGGTTCGCTCGGGCCAACTAAACGTGTTTTTGTCCCTTCTTCAATAAAACGAGCAACATAATCGACTGTGCGTGTATCTACCGTTTCAAGAGCGATAGGTACAAGTTGCGCCGTTTGTTGGCTGATATTGGGCACTTGAGGGCTGAAAGCCATATGAGTCGGATTTTGGCTGGCACAGCCCGCGAACAGCAGGGGGAAAGTCAAGGTCAGTAATAGCCGTTTCATGGGATCTCTCGTACAAGTAAAAGTGGCTACAGCATACCAGAAATCACTTTTGATGCTACAGAACACCGTGATTCAGTTGAGGTACAGCTTTTATTGCTAATATCTTGTGCTCATTATTCACATCCGTGTTTTCTGTGCATTCACATCATTTATTCGCATAGTTACAAGGCATGGAAGGCAGGTTAAATATGGAAAAAATATCATTCACTTCGTTATTTGTTGGCCTGATGCTGGCGTCAGGCATGATGAGCTCCAATGCGCTCGCGGGCGATTCTGCCCATATACTGGGTGGTAGTTTAGGTTACGGTACCCAAGAATTTGAAACTAAGAACGGTAAATATGATGCGGGTGACACCTTAACCAGCGACTTATATTACCGCTATATGCTCAACGAGCATTTTGGGTTTGAGGCGGGTTATTTAGCGGGTTCAGGTGGGGTGGCGAGTGCGCTTGTTAGCGTCATCAGTGAGATAAAAGATTTACGTTACCAAGGTGTTAGAACCGCGGCTTACGGTGAGTATGCTTTGTCTCGTGGTAACAGCTTGTATGCCAAATTAGGCGCTGCTTACACTCAAGTCAGCTATGAGATAGATAAACAAGATATGGACTCGGATGATGTCGGTTTTTATGGCGCTGCAGGCTGGCAATATCGATTTAAGTCAGGATTCGGTTTGAATTTGGAATACCAATATATCCCGATGAAAGAGCTTGAATTACAGGGGATCAACTTTGGTATTAGCTACCGATTCTAATCTTTCCTTATCCAACGATTAAAGCGCCTTTAGGCGCTTTAATCGTTTTACAAACAAGGAATTTAAAACATTAAACCGAATACTGGTTGGCAACAAAATTACAACATTTTGTCCTTGCACTCTTTTAATGCAATGGGGGACAGGTTAGAGTAAAAATTCGATGTTTAGAATGAGAGAGCATAGATGCTCCCGCGTCTTTTTTGTAAGGCTTAGTCATGTTAACGATAGCAACGCAAATCGCCCCAGATAGCCTGATCAATCCGAAGGGGTTACCCCATTTTGGTCATTTCGATGGCATAGTCAAAACTTTAGGTTTAGCGGACTTTGCCTATTTCGATACTATGGATAAATCTGCTTCAGCGTGGGCTAAGCATTTCGATTATAAACAATTTCAGTTTGTCTCTTTGGTCACGCCGCGTTATGTCCTAGGCATCGCGCTTGCCGATATTGCCTACGTCGGCAGTGCTTTTTGTTATTTATACGACATAAAAACCAACACACTCACCCAGCTTGATTGGCTAAAACCTTTGAGGTTTGGCTATCAAATGACGCCATCGCCAGCCGAGGGCCGAAGTAGTATTGGCCGTAAAGGGGCGCAGTTAAGCTTTGAGATTGTAGAGGGCGGTTGGCGGTTAGTGATTGATACTAAAAACATTCAAGCCGATGTGACTTTGCACTCAGCCCCCTTAAGTTTGCCTATGGCTATGTGTAGTCCTACTGGATACAACGGCTGGACTTACACACAAAAGCATAATGGTTTGACCGTTAAAGGTAGTTTGACTGTGGGTCATGAGCCGCAGCCGCTGAATCAAGCTTTAGCAGGCTATGACTTTTCGGCGGGTTACATGCGCCGTGATACCAGTTGGCGCTGGGCGTCAATTAACGCGCGGATCCATGAGGGCATTATGGGACTTAATTTAGCGGCGGGTGTCAATGAAACTGGGGCTACTGAAAATGTCTTTTGGATTAATGGTGAACGTCATTTACTCGGGCCAGTGCAATTTGAGTTTGATCGCCATGCCACGCTCGGCGCCGAGGTTTGGCGAGTCTACAGTCAAAATGGCCAAGTGGATTTGCAGTTTGCGGCGCGCAATTGTCGCAGTGAAAAGCGTAATTTGCTCTTGCTTAAGAGTAATTTCCGCCAATTCATCGGTCATTTCAGCGGCACGATTACCGATAATCAAGGACACAGTTACCAGTTAAATAATGTTCTGGGACTCGCCGAAGATCATTATGCCCGCTGGTAGCTAACGGCGACTAACGAACCGCAGCTGCCTGCGTTGTGGCGTTGAATGCGGTTTATAGAATGCAGTTAGAGTTTTTATAAAAGTAACAATAAAAATAATCATAAAATAAAAATAGAACAGGATGATCTTATATGGATATCGCCTCGCTGATCCAGCACCCAGAATTGTTACTGCTGGTGCTCGCACCTTTGTTTTTCGTGTGTATTTTGCTGGAATGGTACTTTGGCGATAAAAGACAAAGGCTACCGTTAAGTGCACGTTATCGCGGCCAAGAAGTGCTGTGTAATTTCAGCCTCGCGGCCATGCATCAAGGTGCTGATTTACTCACTGGTTTGTTGATCGCTAAGCTGTATTTGGCGATTTTTGGTTGGAAGTTATTCGATATTGAAATGGGCCCATTGAGCTTTATTGCTTTGATGGTCGCGCAGGACTTTTGTTATTACTGGTTCCACAGGGCGAGCCACAGAGTCCGCTGGATGTGGGCGGCTCACGTGGTGCACCATAGCTCTGAGAATATGAATTTTAGCACTGCGTTTCGTCAGAGTTTAATGTATCCCTTTGCAGGCATGTGGGTATTTTGGTTACCGCTGGTGGTCATAGGTTTCGATCCAAACTGGGTGGTGTTTGTGGTATTACTCAATCTGGGATTGCAATTTTTTGTGCATACCCAAGCGATTAAATCACTCGGACCGCTGGAATGGGTCTTCAATACTCCATCACATCACAGGGTGCATCACGGTCGTAATCCCCAATATATAGATAAAAACTATGCGGGTGTGCTGATTATTTGGGACAAGCTGTTTGGCACTTTTGAGCCCGAGGTAGATACTGTGATTTACGGCATCACTAAGCCAGTGAATAGTTTTAGTCCCTTTAAAGTGACTTTTAGTGAATGGCGAGACATGTTTGCAGAGGTCACAGCGACAGGGTTGAGTGTTAAACAACGACTGCGTATCTTGTTTGCTCCGCCTTCCAGCAGTTTAAAAAGCGAAGAATAACAATTCACTGCATTTTCCAAGTTAAATAGCGCAAATGGCTAATAGAGTCTTGAATTTAGCCTTGCTAGCCTATATTCCGTTTTTTGCCACTGTTTTGGTGTAAAAATGTACAATCCCATACTTTGGTGGTACTTTTTGGGGTAAGGAATTTAACTCGGGAGGACTTATCATGATGGATGAACCTCGATTATCCGCGGAGGAGCTTGCTTGTTTTAGCGAACTTTTTTCGCCGACTCGTGTGGGCACTGCCTTGACTAACGATCCCCTGGTCAATCATGTGCTCACAGTCACAACTGAAGTGCCGCAAGTTATCGCCTCGATTCTCGGCAAGGCAAAACTCACTTTATTGGCCGAAGTCGGACCCTATAAACTCTGGTTTCCGCTACTGATGAAAGTGGATGACTTTGGACAGTTTCAACCCACTTTAGGTGTACCTGAAGTGCTAGATGCCTCGGGAGTGGAGCGCAGTTGGCGGTTAACTCAAGCCGATGATGTGTGGATATTCGACCACGATCAAGGTGAGCAATGGTCTGTTGCCTCGCTATCTAGTTCTGGCATGGCCATTCGTGCTAAATCACAGCAGCAATTTAAACAATTGTTAGGCAGTAAAGACTTGCAATTACAATTGCCCAATGGCGAGACTATGCGCGTCGATATCGAGCCTATTCGTAGCGAGAAAGGTCTGGCTTTCGTTAAGTTTCAGGCCGAAACCGAAGAGCGTGAAGCGTTACGTCAATTCTTATTTAGTCGGCACCGTAGCCAGCACGCTCAGCTCTACCGTGACTTACGTTAGTACCTGCATTGCGACAGTTTTCGGCCTTGTGTTAGTTGACCTGTTATCTAAAAATCTCAGTTCTGCAGCTCAAATGTGAAATCTACTGATTTTGAAACTGTCATTTGTGATTGCTGTGCTTTTCCCCGATTGTTACCTGCCAATCTGTCGCTCGATGGATTAGAATGGCGGTGAATTCAACACATCAGAGCGAGCGGTATGCACGTACATATTTTAGGGATTTGTGGAACCTTCATGGGTGGTCTAGCGTTATTGGCTAGGGCCAAAGGGCACAGAGTGACGGGCTCGGATGCCAATGTCTATCCTCCAATGAGCACGCAACTAGAGGACCAAGGCATTGAGCTTATTCAAGGTTTTGATTCTAGCCAGCTGGGCGAAGCTGGGCACTATCCTGACTTAGTTGTGATTGGTAATGCCATGAGCCGGGGTAATCCTTGTGTGGAAGCCGTGTTGAACATTGGCATCCCTTATACCTCTGGCCCACAGTTTTTAGCCGATCATATTTTGCCTGAGCGTTGGGTGCTGGCAGTGTCTGGGACTCACGGTAAAACCTCGACTTCTAGCATGTTAGCCTGGATTTTAGATGATTGTGGTTATGAGCCTGGGTTCTTAATCGGTGGCGTACCGCAAAACTTTGGTGTGTCGGCACGTTTAGGCAAGACCGCTTTCTTTGTCGTTGAGGCCGACGAATACGACAGTGCCTTCTTCGATAAACGTTCGAAATTCGTGCATTATCATCCGCGTACCTTAGTGATCAACAATCTTGAGTTCGATCATGCCGATATTTTTGCCGATCTGGCTGCGATTCAAAAACAGTTTAACCACTTAGTTCGCACCGTTCCTGGTGAAGGCAAGATCATTTGGCCCGCCGATTCCCATGCCGTTAAGCAAACGATTGATATGGGTTGTTGGAGTGAGCAAGAAACCTATCATTTAGCCGAATCGACCAGCGGTTGGTATGGCAAAGCGTTAAGTGATGATTGCCATCGCTTTGAAGTATTTTTTGATGGCGAATCTCAAGGCATTCTCGAATGGGATTTGATTGGTCAACACAATATTGAAAACGCCATGATGGCTATTGCTGCCGCACGCCACGTGGGCGTTAAGCCGAGTGCTGCAATTGAAGCTTTAGCTAAGTTTATGCCACCTAAGCGTCGACTCGAATTACTCGGAACCGTTAACGGTGTTAGCGTATATGACGATTTTGCCCACCATCCGACGGCCATTGCGACCACGTTAAAAGGTATGCGGGCTAAGGTTGGGCAGAGCAAGATTACTGTGGTACTCGAGCCGCGCTCAAATACCATGAAGAGCGGTGTCCATAAAGACACTTTAGCCTTTTCTATGATGCAAGCCGACGAAGCCTTTTTATATCAAGCCGATACCATCGACTGGAATATGAAAGAAGCTATGGAAGCGGCGGTGATCCCTGTGACTGTGTTACATCAAATTGATGATGTGGTCGCCAAAGTCGCAGCAACCGCCAAAGCAGGTGACACCATAGTGGTGATGAGTAACGGCGGTTTTGGTGGGTTACATAAGAAGCTGCTGGCCGCATTAGAACAGGCTTCAACTGTAGAGCAGGTTAGCTAAGATGGCCTATGCAAAGTCGACTAAGGCGATTAGCTTAGCTTGGACGGGCGCCTCGGGTGCTCCCTATGGGCTTAAGTTACTCGAGTGTCTGTTGGTATCGGGATATCAAGTGTTTTTGATGATCTCTAGTGCCGCTCGAGTGGTATTGGCGACGGAACACGGCTTACAGTTAAGCGCCAACAGTGACAAAGCCCATGCCCAGTTGTTGGCTTTGCTGCACGAAAAAGGCGTGATTATTGCTGGCGAGTTAGTGGTATTAGGCAAAGATGAGTGGTTTTCACCGCCTGCATCGGGTAGCGCTGCACCTAAACAAATGGTGATTTGTCCTTGCTCAACGGGGACGTTAGCGGCAGTTGCTACCGGAATGAGTAATAATTTACTCGAACGCGCCGCTGATGTGGTGATTAAAGAGCGCGGCCAACTTATCCTAGTACCTAGGGAAACTCCTTTTAGTGCCATACACTTAGAGCATATGTTAAGCCTTTCTCGCCTCGGCGCGACCATTATGCCCGCTGCACCCGGCTTTTATCACAATCCCAAATCGGTAGAAGATCTGGTAGACTTCATGGTCGCTCGAATTCTCGATCATTTGGGCGTTGACCATGCATTAACGAGTCGCTGGGGTTATGACAAACAGTCTAACCGCGACCTCGACAATTGAGACTTATATGAAACACACCACCGAAGTGATGATCTCTGCTGAAGAGATAAGCCAGAAATTGGATCAAATGGCCGAGCTAATCAATGCCCATTATGCCCACAGTGAACGTCTGCTGATGGTAGGCTTGTTAAAAGGCTCAGTGGTCTTTATGGCTGACCTGTGTCGCCGCATTAAAGGCCATGTTGAAATCGATTTTATGTCGGTTTCCAGTTATGGCAATACTATGACCAGCTCACGGGATGTGAAAGTGCTGAAAGATGTGCAATCAGATATCGCCGGTCGCGATGTATTGATTGTGGAAGACTTGATTGACTCAGGTAACACCTTAAGCAAAGTGCGCGAGATGTTGTTACTGCGGGAGCCTAAGAGTCTTGCACTGTGCACCCTGTTGGATAAACCTGAGCGTCGTGAAGTGGATGTGAAGGTCGATTTTATCGGTTTTACTATCCCTGATGAGTTTATCGTAGGTTATGGTATTGATTATGCTGAGCAGTATCGCAATCTACCTTATATCGCCAAAGTCGTACCACTCGATTAAGTGTCCGATACAGTTTAAAACTCCCGCAACAGGCGGGAGTTTTGCTTTTTGCGGCAATATAAAAAGCATTAATGATTGAATCATTAAATTTTTCTTTTCAATCAATTAGCTAATTTTTTGCTTTAGTTCTGCAACCCATCATTGTAATTGTGTTTTTTAGCACCATCTTATTACTTTCTAATGTGTAAGGATCGGTACAAATATGGCGAATATTACCCATGCTCTGGTACTCGAAGGGCTTAAAAAAACCTATAAAGGCGGCGTAGAAGCGATCAAAGGCATTAGCCTCACCGTCAATCAAGGGGATTTCTTTGCCTTGCTCGGCCCCAATGGTGCGGGTAAATCCACCACGATTGGTATTATTAGCTCCTTAGTGCAGAAGAGTTCAGGTACGGTCAAAGTCTTTGATTATGATATCGATAAGCAGCTAGAACACGCCAAACTCTGCATTGGTTTAGTGCCACAAGAGTTTAACTTCAACCAGTTTGAAACCGTGCTGCAAATTGTGGTGAATCAAGCGGGTTACTATGGTGTGCCAAAACCTATCGCCCTTGAGCGTGCCAAAAAATATTTAAGTCAACTGGATCTGTGGGAAAAGCGCAATAGCCCTTCGCGAGAATTATCTGGCGGCATGAAGCGACGGTTAATGATTGCGCGCGCGCTGATGCACGAACCTAAGTTATTGATTTTAGATGAACCTACCGCAGGTGTGGATATTGAACTGCGCCGCTCTATGTGGGAGTTCCTCAAACAAATAAACCAGCAGGGCGTGACGATCATCCTGACCACTCATTACCTTGAAGAAGCGGAAATGCTTTGCCGTAATATCGGTATTATCGATAAAGGTATTTTAGTGGAATGCACTAGCATGAAGGCGTTGCTGAGTAAGCTGAATATGGAGACTTTTATTCTCGATCTTCGTCGCGATACTGAAACGGCCCCCGTGCTCGATGGTATGGCTTGTCGCTTAACCGACTCTCATACCTTAGAGGTAGATGTAGCGAAAGAGCATAATCTTAACGATGTCTTTAGCCAATTGAGCGCAGCCAATATTGAAGTGCTATCGATGCGTAACAAGTCTAATCGGTTAGAAGAACTCTTCGTCGAACTTGTGAAGAAAACTCAGGGAGCCTCAGCATGAATCAGCTCTACTTTATTGCCTTTAAAAGTATTTTAAGTAAAGAGATCAATCGTTTTACGCGAATTTGGATCCAGACCTTAGTGCCGCCTGCGATTACCATGACCTTGTATTTCTTGATCTTTGGTAACTTAGTCGGCAGCCGGATTGGAGAAATGGGCGGCGTATCTTATATGGAGTTTATCGCCCCTGGTTTGATCATGATGTCGGTGATCACTAACTCTTACTCGAATGTCGCTAGCTCATTTTACAGTGCCAAGTTTCAACGTAATTTAGAAGAGTTGATGGTGGCACCAGTGCCCCATTATGTGCTGATTGCTGGCTACGTAGGTGGCGGCGTGGCGCGCGGTTTGTGTGTTGGCCTGATAGTGACGTTAGTGGCCATGTTCTTTGTCGACATTAGCTTACATCACGCAGGTTTAGTGGTGATGACAGTGTTTTTAACTTCAGTGTTATTTTCATTGGGTGGCTTAATTAACGCTGTTTTTGCCAAAAGCTTCGACGATATCAGTATCATCCCCACCTTTGTGCTTACCCCATTAACTTACCTTGGCGGCGTATTTTACTCCCTGTCACTCTTGCCCCCATTTTGGCAAGGCGTGTCGGCACTTAACCCTGTGGTCTATATGATCAACGTGTTCCGCTACGGCTTTTTAGGCTTTGCCGATATCAGCGTGCCATTATCCATCGCCATTATGATCGGTTTCTGTGTTGCACTTTGGACCTTAGCGTATTACTTAGTCTCGCGCGGAATTGGCCTGCGTTCCTAGACATATTTCTTTAGAGCGTAATAGAAAAAGGGAGCCATTAAGGCTCCCTTTTTAGTGTCAACAACTCGTTACTTCATACGACGACGCATTGCCGCCAGTGGTAACAATAAGGCGGTTAGCCAACCTAATGCTCCGCCATCATCTTTTTTAGCTGGAGGTATTGGTTTTGCCGTTACTTTAACCGTTACTGTACTAGGATTGCTTTCTAATTTTCCGTCAGACGCTGTTACTGTAAAGACCAGATCTTGTGCTCCACTAGGTGCGGTGAAACTTATTACCTCTCCACCATTGGTGAAGGTCACTGGAGTTCCACTCGTCTGAGTCCAAGTATAAGTCAAGGTATCTTGATCTATATCCGCGCCATTAGCTTTTGCTGTTAACACAGAACCTTCAACACCAGTTGAACCGACTGGAGCGACTGTTGGTGCGTCATTTACATTTTTTACGTCAATGGTAACAATTGCCGCAGCGCCAGTATTGCCATCTTCGTCTGCAGATGTATAGCTAAGCATATCCGGACCAAAGTAATTCTCTGCAGGTGTATAATCAATTCCACCTGTTGAATTGATTGAAGCAGTGCCGTGTGAAGGTGCTTGTACAATAGCTAAGCTGCCTAATGCTCCTTTTGGCATGATATCAATAATGCGTTGGGCATTTGCCGTAATGCCATCACCTGTAATTGATACTCGAGCAACTTTCATATCTGGTTTGATATCATTTTTTAAGACATCAATTGAGACTAAAGCTTCTTCGTTGGTTTCAATTACATCGGCTTGTCCAACATTGAGTGATGTCGCTGTAACATCGTAGTTAATAGTGACATTTCCTGCCGTTGTATTTTTTAAGGTTAATGCATCACCTGTAGAAATATTGCCACCTGTACCATTAAAGTTATAAGTCGTCCCAATAGTACCGCCTACGTTTTCAGCACCAATAGTGACGTTTGCAGGTATATTTGGAATATTGATATAGTTGAAGACAACCTCTTCAGTATCACCTGTCCTAATCCAAACACTGAATGTATAAGCTGTACCTGATGTGTCGCCATAGAGTTGGCCTTTATTCCACTCTAAAGCTAACCATTTCACTCCAGCGCCATCTGTGAATACTCCAACAGCTAAATCACCGCCACCAGTATCGCCGACAGACTTATCTGATAAGTCGAAATCAGACCAGAATGGAGCAAGGATATTATTTGGGTTACTACCATCTGGTAATTGTTTATTTGCAAAAGTACCACTTGCACTTCCGCCTCCAACAATCGCTAAACCATTGTCTGAGATTGTTATTTTGCTGTAGCTCACGCCGTTGTATTTAAAGCTTGGAACTGTAAAAGTAAAGGCTTGTTCATCACAGCCTTCAGGGCAAGTAACGGGAACAACACCTAAGCCAACGATACTTGGAAATCTTTGAGCACCTTTGGTTGTTGCCATTTTAGGTAAATTTAGTTGGCCTACCCATGTCACTAAGCCCAAATCTTCATTTACCTGCAATCCATTTTGTGTTGCACCTGCTAAAGTGACTTTTACATCATCTTTTGAGGTTAGTTTAGTACCTTTAGGCGCTTGTGCTGTTACTGTGACTGTATTTGCAAATACATTATTGTTCACAGTTGCAACCAATGGGATCACGTCACTCGCAGTAATATCTGTTTTGGTTGTTAGTGTAGAAATTAAGGATGCATTACTTGATTCTTTAGCCAAAACAGCTAGAGGTAAATGAGCATTTTGTAACCCTTCCGCGCTGTTGATTAATATGTTTCCGAAGATCCACTCGCCATATTCAGCGAAAGTTGAGTCAACGGTTACAGTAAACGTGGCAGAGGCTCCTGCGGCAAGTTCTAAGGTAGAGGGGGATACTGTGATGCCTGTGCTATCTGATGAAGTTGATAAGCTCCAAGATGTCGTTGCATCGCTTTTGTTATAGACAGTACGAGTGAAGGTGCATGGACCAACGCAAGAGTCTGAAGCAATTGAAGGTTTGTCAAAGGTTAATACTGCCTTGGCTGCAGCATCTAAATCCATGCGACCTGCACCCATGTCAAATGGAGTTGCTGGGGTTGTTGCATCATCATCGAGAATGTCTTCATATTTAGCCGTAGAAGTGAGAGCCGTTTTTATATCATTTGCGCTCCACTCTGGGTGCAGTTGGCTCATAAGAGCTGCTGCACCTGCAACATGAGGGCTTGCCATACTGGTGCCAGAGATCATATTAAAGTCTTCACCACCATCATCAGGAGAAAAAGCTGACAGAATGTTGGTACCAGGTGCTGCGATATCCGGTTTAAGAATATTTTGGTTGCCATCAGGACCGCGTGAACTGGTGCTATTTAGGTTATCAGCAAGTTCAGTAACCATGATGCGTTTAGTTTTTGCAACTATAGTACCAGTTGTTGCAGTATCTCCCATTGCTTCGATTACAGCTAAACCTGCATCTTTCGTAATCATGACTGCAGGGAATGGTTCGCCAGGCATAGACATAGTCGTCGGTGCACCTGCCGCATTGTTATAAACTACAAGGGCTTTAGCGCCTGCAGCTTTTGCGTTTGTTGCTTTCAATGAAAAGTTACATGTTCCGCGAGAAATCAATGCAATGCCATCTTTGAACGAATCCGCAGCAAAGGCATCACAACCATTAGCATTTTCAGCGTCTAAATTAACGGCCGCAATCACTGGAGCGGTAACATCTTCTGAGAGCACAGCATCAGAACTTGGGATAGCAAGTAAATCACCTCCACCGGTATTAAAGCTATTAGCGAAAAAACGCCCTGTTGTAGTGTTAGCAACAGTTATTCCTGATTCAATACAAGCTGGGCAGCCAATAGTTTGAGGACCATTACCATCGTTACCGGCAGCGCTAACTACAACAACACCCGCAGCTTCTGCAGCTTCAAACATGGTTTTGTATGGGCTGCTGGCTGGGTCACCACCTGCGCCACCACCCCAAGAGTTATTGATTACATCTGCGCCATCATTAACAGCATGCTCTAAGGCTTCCATTAACATGATGTTTGAACCACTACCACCAGTACAGTCAGCTTTACTATAAAGAGCTTTATAAACCATTAAGTAAGCAGCTGGAGCAACACCTGATAACTCAACAGGGATTTCTTTGAAGGTTGTTGATACTTTATTGCCAACGGCGGTTCCTGCTACGTGAGTACCATGGCCACCAAAACCGAGTGGGCTCATGTATTCATCAGCGCAAACAGGGAATGTAGGTTGCGACCAACGCGCAACGATCAGTTTGTTATTACAGAAAGATGCATCAACAGTCGAGCAATAGTCATCCGATGGTAAATTTCCACTTGGTGCGGTAAAGCCAGCGTCAGTAAACATGGGGTTTTCAGGACGAATGCCACCATCAATGATTGCGACTTTAATTCCTTTACCTGCATTTTCCATCCCAGAAACGGCTTCCCACATTGCTTGGGAATTAATAACTTGGTGAGAAGCATCCATGTTTATTTCATACATGGTTTCTGGATAGACTGATTTAACACCTGGCATTTGAGCCAGTTTTTCAGCGGTTAATCCTTGGCCAACAACAGTGACACCATTAAATAATGTTTGAAAATGGCGTTCTATTTTTGCATTAGGTACTGTTTTAGCTAGAGCAGAAGAAAAATTGTTCTGCTCTTTTGTAAGATGATTGGCGTAGCTTTTTACTTCAGCTGACTGTACGTTGATTTTTTGACCTTTTTTTGCTGAAGCTGTTGCAGCAAACGAGCCAATACCACCTTGGTATTTAGCGAGTGCAGGAGATTCCATTTCAACAATAAAACGTTGTGGTGCACCTAAATTTGTTGTTGCCACTTTAGGTTTGCTAAATTTATCGTGAGATGTGATCTCGGGTGAGTAAGGTTTAAATGTAAATTCACTGTTAGCAATAGCTGCGCTTGAGAGTAGTGCAGCGGAGATAGCGATCGATAGTTTTGTCTTCACAACTTCTTCCTTGTCAATTAATGCTTTCAGCACTTTATTAAACGTGCCCGTAGCTGAATTGTTATAGTTTTTGCTGTACTCTTTGGTGTCAGCAATGAAGTTGTAACACAAATATATCGTATGGTTAACACTTTTGCGGTAAAAAAGATGTTAATCACACTTTGCGGTTTGTTATGTTGTTTGCAGGTAGTTTGCTGTTTTTCCTGTTTAAGGCTTAACCGCTCTGACGATTGGGTTTTGTAGGCTGATCAAGGTTTCTGTTGATTGGATTTCATCGATAGATTGAATGCGATTGATGAGCACGTGTTGTAAGCCGTCGATGGATTGGCACATGACCTTTACGAAAATGCTGTAGTTGCCTGTGGTGTAATAGGCTTCGACGACTTCTTCGAGAGCGTTGAGTTTGGCGATAGCGGCGGGGTAATCGCCAGCGCTTTTAAGGTTGATACCGATAAAACAGCAAACGTCATAGCCTAGGGCTTTAGGGTTTACCGTGATTTGCGCACCTGTAATGATCCCCGCTTGCTTCATTTTTTCTACCCGAACATGGATAGTGCCGGCGCTAACGCTAAAGCGTTTAGCGAGTTCGGCAAAGGGTGTGCGGGCATCCTGCATTAGGGCTTCGAGGATATGATTATCGAGTTGATCGCGCTGAAATGCGGTATCCATAAATAAACTCTCTATAACGTAGTGAATTGTCATAAAGTTACGTTTTTTTATGGGGAATTGCTAGCGATTTTGCCCGTATTATTTGATTTTAGTGATCATTGTTCGCCCAAAGGCTCACAAAAAGGGACTTTTGCGCTAAAAGTTATACTGACGCCCGAGTAGGGATGTTTGATGGTGAGCTCTGCTGCATGTAGTAATAGTCGAGGCGCTAAGGATTTTGCCAGTGAGTCGGCATAAAAACCATCGCCTAAGATCGGATGACCTAGCGCCATCATATGCACCCGTAATTGGTGTGAGCGGCCTGTGATTGGCGTCAGTTTAACCAGCGTTGAGCGTTTGGCGCGGCTCATTACTTGGTAGTGAGTCAAAGACGGTTTGCCAACAAGATGATCGACTTTCTGTTTAGGGCGATTTGGCCAGTCGCAGATCAGTGGATAATCAACGCTGCCAGTGTCATTTTTGACATGGCCTGCAACCCTTGCATAATAGGTTTTGCTGGTTTCTCTATCGTGGAACTGACGTTTTAATTCCCGCTCGGCGCTACGAATAAGGGCGACAACGATCACGCCAGAGGTCGCCATATCGAGGCGATGGACGATTTGACAATGGGGATGCTCTGCTTTTACCCGGGCATAGACACTGTCGTAATGGGCGGGGTCGCGACCGGGCACAGACAACAATCCTGAAGGTTTGTTGATGACGATAATGTCTTTATCTTGATAAAGAATATCTAGCCAAGGAGTGGTCGGTGGTTGGTAAATAAAATCAGTCATAAATAGTGCCTATTCGTCAATGCGGGGCAAAGATACTCTGCTCGGCTTGAGGGCGCAAGTGTGAGGCCTAAAGATCGGCTGTGTCATTATCCTTGCTGACAAAAGTAAAGCGGATTAGTTGATGATTTGCTGATAGAGCTGTATTTGAGTTTTTGTTATACTCCCGTCCTTTTCGTTAATGATCATTTTGAGTCTGTGAAGCCATGAGCCAGCCAGAGATATACACTCCCGAGAATCTTTCTCACGTCCATAACCGTCTTGAGTTATTGGCGCCTGCAAAAAATGCTGACTACGGTATCGAAGCCATACGCCATGGTGCCGATGCGGTATACATAGGTGGTCCTGCATTTGGTGCGCGGGCAACGGCGGGTAACAGTGTTGAAGATATCGCGCGCCTGTGTACTTATGCTCATCAATATCATGCTCAGGTATTCGTCGCCCTCAATACCATTTTGATGGATAACGAACTGGCCGACGCCGAAAAACTTATTTGGCAATTGTACGAAGCGGGAGCTGACGCGCTGATTGTGCAGGACATGGGCGTATTACAGCTCAATTTGCCGCCGATTGCCCTGCATGCCAGTACCCAAATGGATAACCGCAGTCCAGAAAAAGTGGCGTTTTTAGAGCAAGTTGGTTTTTCTCAGGTGGTGCTCGCCCGTGAATTGGGCTTAAGCCAAATCCGTGATGTCGCCGCGCATACCAATATGCAACTCGAATTCTTTATCCACGGTGCTTTGTGTGTGGCTTACAGTGGTTTGTGTAATTTGAGTCATTCCTTTAGTAACCGCAGTGCTAACCGCGGTGAATGCTCGCAAATGTGCCGCCTGCCGGGGAATCTTAAAACCCGTCAAGGGGATGTATTAGCGCAGAATGAACACTTATTGTCTTTAAAAGACAATAACCAAACTGAAAACCTCGAAGCGCTCATCGATGCGGGCATTCGCTCGTTTAAGATTGAAGGTCGCCTAAAAGATTTAAGTTACGTTAAAAACGTCACCGCGCATTATCGCCAAAAGCTAGATGCGATTATGGCGCGTCGTCCCGAGTTTAAGGCTTCGTCCCACGGCCGCTGCGAACATAGTTTTACCCCTGATCCTGAAAAGACCTTTAACCGTGGCAGCACAGATTACTTTGTTAACGAACGTAGCCAAGGAATTAAAGATTTCCGCTCGCCCAAATACATAGGCGAAGAAGTCGGTAAAGTGGTCAGCATAGGTAAAGACTTTATCCAAGTGAGCTCTAGCCATGAGTTTAATAACGGCGATGGCTTAGCGTTTTTCCCCGCGAATTTTGCTATGGCAAAACAATCCGATGACAAGCTGCAAGGCCTGCGGGTTAACCGCGCCGAAGGGTTAAAACTGCATATATTGCAGGTGCCAAAGGATTTAAAAGTTGGCATGACTTTATATCGTAACCATAACCAAGCCTTCGAAGCACTGTTATCGAAAGAATCTTCTAAGCGGATTATCGGCGTCGATTTACGGTTGAGCGACACCCAAGATGGACTGGCGCTGACCTTGACGGATATCTATGGCCTAACCGCTACAGTGAATTTAGTGGTCGAGAAGACGCCTGCGACTGATGTCGATAAGACCTTACAAAATACTCGCACTCAGTTGGGTAAGCTCGGCAGTACCGACTTTGTTGCCCGTAGCATCAGTATCGATACGGCCCAAGCTTGGTTCTTGCCCGCATCAGTGTTAAATGGTCTGCGCCGTGATGGTGTGGCCGCCTTAGAAGCTGCCCGTGTGCAAGGCTATGTGCGTCCACTGCCGTGGAAGCATAATCAAGATGCAGTCTATCCCGTCAAGCATTTGAGTTACTTAGGCAACGTTGCCAACGAAAAGGCCAAGGATTTTTATCAACGCCACGGCGTGATTGAAATTCAAGATACCTATGAGAAAAATGGCGTTACCGAAGATGTGCCATTGATGATCACTAAGCATTGCCTACGCTTTAACTTCAATCTGTGTCCGAAGGAAGTACCAGGCATCAAGGCCGATCCTATGGTGCTTGAAATCGGCAATGATGTGCTCAAGTTGGTATTCGACTGCCCTAAATGCGAAATGATGGTGGTCGGTGAAAACCGTCAAGTGCGAGGCCAGAAGCACCTTTAATATTTGTCATTAGGAGCATTGCCCGAGTGCAATGCTCCTAGCACCTATTCAGCTACATCCACGCACCTACACCAGCCTACCTCTCATTGATGTTGCTCTCACCAGCGTCACTCTCATATTTTCATCAAAGCCTTATATTGCACATGCGGTAATGAGCAGATATCTTATTGAAAATAATATCAATAATAAGGGATGTTAAAATGGGATTGTTAGACGGTTTACTCGGTAATGCTGCTGAGGTTGATTTACAGGAATTAGCCGAGGAATTAAGGCCTATCATGGGCATTCAAGAAGAATTAAAACTCGCCTACAAAGTGATCCGTGATTTGTTTATTTTCACCAATAAACGCCTGATCTTAATTGATAAGCAGGGACTTACAGGCAAGAAGGTTACTTACCATTCAATACCTTATAAATCTATTACCCATTTTGAAGTGGAAACGACAGGGCATTTTGATATGGATGCAGAGCTTAAAATTTGGATCTCAGGCCAGAGTGAACCTTTAGTCAAAGAACTCAAGCGTGGCACGGATGTCGTGGGTATTCAAAAGACTATTGCCACTTTTGCACTTTAGTTTTTTTGCACTTTAGTCTTAGTGCTGCGACTTAGATTCATTTAGTGCTATCAAGCTTGGAATTGTTATCGCAAGCTGACGGTTAATGTGAGTAAGGTAAGCCAAGTTTTATCTGGGCTTACCTATCCTCGCTATCGAGTGTGATTCAAATCTGCTTGATTAATTTAACACTATCCTACTTGTGCTAGTGGAGTGCTCTATCGGTTCGCCCGCCATAGTATAGGTTTCGGAAAGCTTGAGTTTGCCTTGCTCATCGTATTGATTGTGGATGCCGACCCAGAATTGCTCCTGTCCCTGAATTTGTAAATTACCTTCTTCGGCAATCTGGCGATTGGGATGATAGCGTTTCATTGCATAAAGTTTGCTTTCATCATCAAATTTTAAATGATAAGCCAATATGGGTTCTTCGGTGTGAGCGGCGACATCTGCTATTGTTTTATCTTCTCGCTGTTTTGTCGTGGCATTGCCATTGGGGGCGTGATACTTCTGACGAGATAAATATGCGTTATTTCTACTATTGCTAGCATGATGTTCGCTGTTATCCGTACGGTTATTTGGTCCGTTACTTTGCCCATCAGCATCGTCTTCATCATAGTCATAACTAGGATTTTCTGGGCTATCCCATTCAGGTTCTTCATCTTCCTGAGTTGCTATATTTTCATGGAAATCAAAGTAGTGACGGCTTTCTATCAGTTGGCCTTGTTCATCTAGCCAGGCTTCGCGGTACACTTTTCCTTGGGGCGTAAAACGTTGCCAATGGCCGATATCGAGGTAACGACCATTAGTAATTTGGATTGTGCCAGTTTCTAAAATTAAACCTTGAGGGGACAAGGATTTAGAGCTAAATAAATCCCCTTGCGTACGGGTGAGTAACCAGCGAATGGCACCATCTTCATAGTATTCGATGCGAGTATCGGCAATACCTTCTTGATAGTATTCCCTTTGATTATTATCAAGATTATAGCCGCAGCGGGTATTCGAGTGACTCTGATAGGATTCGAGGATCCCTTTGTTATTATAAAAGCTGGACTCTTTGAGGTAGCCTTGGCCATCACGAACTTCATATTCAGAAATTGTACGTATCGTGCCATCTTCATAAAACCAGCGAGCAGTGCCATCACGGTTGCCCTGTGTGTGCGGTAGGTACATCTGAATTTGCTGGTTTTCGTGGTATTCAATAAAAGGGGCTACCGAGAGGTTATTTTTATATTGGCCTTCGGCCGAAAGCACGCCACTTTTATAATAGCTTTTAAACAGACCTTCCCTTAGTCCCTTTTCAAGATAGATCTCAAGGGCGAGTTGACCATTGTCGTGATACCAAAGGGCCATGCCTTGTTCTTTACCATCCTCAAAATAGATTTTTTCTTCAAGTTGACCATTGGGATACCATTTTACATGTTCGCCATGTAATTGGCCTTCGGTATTGAAGGGTTCACGCCATGCAGGCTTACCTGAGTCGTAAAACTCTTCAATGACTTTGCCCGTCACATCATTAAACACTTTTTGTTTAATCGCTCCATTGGGATGATACCAAACGGCTTCATATTCATAGCCTTGGTTGTAATATCTTTCAGCTTCTAGTGAACCATCAAGGTAATATTGTTTTTCAATTCCGTGGATAACATCTTGCACTAAGGGCCGGATCAGCTGTATTTTTCCAGATTCATAGTAGCGAGTTAATGTATTGATATAATAGCCATTGCTATCTTGTTCGGCGGTTTCTTTAAGCTGACCATTGCCATAAAAGTATTGAATAAATTGACCTTGGGGATGGCGATCTTCTATTTGATTGATCTTGCCCTCATGGTCGTACCACGTTTGTGTTCCAAGTTGCTGATCATGAATAAAGTTACCTTCAAATAACAGGGTACCTAGGGCATTGAATTGGCGGGTCACGCCATTACGTTCGCCAAAATAGTTTGAATCGACGGCTTGGGTAAGTCCTGGGCTTTGGGTGATGATTCTAAGTATACCTGCACCTTCTTCAGTATTGAGTTGGTGAAAAATGCGGTGCAGTTGGCCTGTTAGGCTGGCGTAATCTTGAATATCGCCTTGCACTATATTGTCTGCATCGAGGGTAAAGTGGCTTATCAATAATGCATCGAGATTGTTAAGCTCAACTTGCCACAACGCCTTTATTTGGCTGTTCTTTTTGGGGGTGATACTGCACACTTTTACCTTGTCGAGCCAAAAGTGCTGCTCGGGGAAAGGGAATTGATTGCTGATTTCGAGGCGGTCGAATTCGGTATGGTGGAAGTCGCAGCATTCATTGGCGTTTTCCCAGCCCAAGAGTTCTATGACTTGAGGCGTATCATACTGATAGAGAGTTAAGCCGTGGTCGGCATTTTCTTCGCAAGAAGTTGCGTCTGCCTTTGTCGCATGGATTTTTAAGCTGAAGTAGCGCTGGAATAGCGGTGCAGCGACTGACGGCTCCTGCGTTAAATCTTGTTCTTGGCTGAGTGTTTGTGATTCAGTTTGAAGATGAATGTCTTTTGGATCGCGGCTAGTTTGGTTTGAGGGAAATAACTTGGCTTTGAGTGCGCGAAACAACGACATTGGGGGAAATCTCCATATCCATATGTAAAACAATAAGCTTATCTGAGTGATACTCATGGCAACTGAGTATTTCTGTGCGCATATCATAGCGGTTTATGGATTCGTTTCTCAATGCTTGATTGCTCAAAATACCGTTTAATCAGAGTGGCACATTAATAAAAGCAGAGGAATAAAGACAAAATGCTTGATAACTTTTTTGCAAAATTACCCACAGATTTATCGGCGGAAGTGTTTGAAAAACTGGCGGGTAATGACACTGTGACCATAGAACGCATCGTTTCCAATGGGCAATATACCCAAGCTACCTGAAGATACGAGTTTCAGAGCGCTTAGGGTGCTTCAATTCAAGGCGCATCAATGACAGAATGTCGGCCACCTTCTGAATTGATGCAACACGGAAGTGGAGTGCCCTAAGCGCTCCGTCCCGGCGGGTTTTAACGCACTCTATGCCGTGTTGGCTATTTTTAACTTAGTCCACTAGGTCTGTAAATAGCCGCCTTGCCTAAAGTGCGTTAAATTCCCGCTGAATCCTGCATCTTCAGGTGGTTTGGGTATCTACCCGAAGGTCAATGGTACGATCAAACTCAACATGAATGGGTGATGCTGCTCAAAGGCGAGGCGACGCTTGAATTTGAACAAGGTGAACCCGTTACGCTAACCCCTGGAGATTACTTAACCTGAGATCGGTTTAACTAGCCATAACTGTAATAGCATTAAACTCCGCATTAGTGAGGTTCAGTTGTGGCTTATTGTCTTTCAATTGATAGGCGATGAGTCCCGCAATCATATTGAGCATAAAACCATGCACGCTGCGGTGTCTTGAGTGCTCTATTTGAGAGATATTTTTTAACTGGTCGTTGATGGTTTCTATGATAAAACGTCTCGACAGCATCGCTCTATCCCACAACGACATTGCCTTCGCTTTCATATTCTTACGCACGTTCGTCACCAACTTCACGCCTTTCTCAAGCAATTCACTGGACAGCGCTTTACTGATATACCCTTTATCTGCATAGAGTTTATTCATGTCACTGTGCACCATCTCATTCACCGGTTTTGTGTCATGTACATTCGCTGGGGTCACTTTGGCCGCCACTATTCCGCCTTGATGATTCACAATCAAATGCAGCTTAAAGCCATAGAACCAACCCATGGTGCCTTTACCTCTGCACGCCAGCCCCGCCAAGGTTTTATGGCGATGAATACGTAGGTTATGACACACTTTGATGCTGGTTGAATCTACAAATTCGATGCCAGTGGGGTCACTCTTGAGGCTGGCAAAGTAGCTGCAAAGCGGCACTAAAGCAGTGGGCATCACCTCAAGAAAGCGGGTATAGCTGAGTAAATTGGGAAAAGCGGATTTGTAGAAATGAGCCAGATAGCCGATGTAGAAGTTCTTGAAATCACGGTGGTGGGACATCTGAAAAAGTAAGATGATGGTCATCACTTCGCTCATCGTCATACGGCCAGCGCGATGACGCTTGCGTGTACCATCGATTAACAGCGTTTTTTCCCATTCTGGAATAAAAACAGCGCAAAAATCATCGACATCGCAAAACACTTCCACTAATTTATGCATAGGCCCTCCGGTGTGATGGGGTTTCTCTTGGTCGAAAGATCCGATCACTTGGAGGGCTATTAGTTCAACATTTCTTATCCCGAGTTCAGGTTACTTAACGATTCCGCCCCATCAAAAACATCGAGTCGCTTCGACTTCTATAAGTTCAGAAACCCTATGGCTCGCGGTATTTTACGATTGATTAAGGCTATAGGTTAACGATTCTGCCATAGCCAACTGGGCGTATTGAGTAAGTCTTGGCCTTGGATCTGCGTTTGGCCTAAGGTTTTGTCTAAGGCCAAGGTATTGCAGTGTTCAAATTGGCTTAAGGCATTGATAAGCCGATTAGCATGGGAAACCACCCACAACTGGCACTCTTCCGATACCTTAGCGATTAAGCGTGCAAGCGCAGGTAATAAGTCGGGATGTAGGCTAGTTTCTGGTTCGTTTAGCACCATAAGCTCTGGCGGCCTTGGGGTGAGTAGGGCGGCAATTAATAGCAAATAACGCAAGGTGCCATCCGACAATTCACTGGCATTGAGTGGCCTTAATAAGCCATTTTGATGAAATGCGAGTACTAAAATACCGCCCGCTTGGGGTTCAATGCGAACTTTAGCACCGGGAAAAGCATCGCTCACCGCATGATCAAAAGCCGCTTTATCACCTATCTCAAAAATGGTTTGAATTGCTGATGCAAGGTCGCGCCCATCGTGGTGCAATACTGGCGTGGCTGTACCTAATTGTGGACGACGGGCTGGCGCTTCTGCATCGGTTCTGAAGTGATCGTAAAAACGCCATGCGCGGATACTATCGCGAAGTTTTAGCACTTCAGGGCTGCGCTCTGGATCGGCAAGTTCGGTAAAAATACTGTCGCCGGTTTGCAGGTGTGCGCCTAAGGTTACCCAGCCTTGTCCGTCAGCACTGCGACTCTTCACCATAGGACCACGGCGCTCAACCAATACAGTTGAGGGTCGATACTTAGGCCCGTTCCAAATGGCTTCGCGCTTGATTTGTGGATCTAAGCCAAACAGCGTGGTGGCGTCGGGTTTGGGTAAACCGAGTTCAATAAGATAGCTAAAATCTTCGCCAGCAAATCCAAGCTTTAGGCGTTTTGGCGCTTGCCTGACGGTGGCTTCAATGGCAGTGTCGCCTGCTAGCATACTTTTGGTGGGGTTTTCTGGTCCCGCCCAAAAGCTGGAGTCGAGTCCGCCTTCTTGGGCTAAAGCATTGACAACGCCGCCTTGCGCCGTTTGTGCGAGTAAACGTAGTGCCTTGTATAGATTCGATTTACCACTGCCATTCGCCCCAGTGATCAAATTGAGTTGCCCTAGGGGCAAGACGATTTCACGCAGAGAGCGATAATTGAAAATAGCGAGTGTGGTCAGCATAGAATATCCAAGACTGAAACAAGCTGATAAACCAGTAAATTTATCGACAAAGTAAATTAAACATGACGATAAAACAATGGCATTTACAGTAGCACTTTGTTGAGCACTCTTTGCCAGTTACCACCCATAAAACGGTCGCGGTCGGTAGATTTAAAGCGCGCCTTGGCTAAGGCATCGTCGATACGGCTCATGCGGTCGATATGATTCAGCTCGGGGATTACTACATGCCTTGGCTCTGCATCAAAACCTAGCACGCCTTTCGCCCTCAGGCTGTACCACCATTCTTGATATTCTTTAATGCCTTTGGCGTTGTCATTACCCAGTGCCAGTAGGTTTTCTTGGCCACGGAGCGGGAAGTCATTCGCGATTGCCACGCAGTCCACTCCACCAACACGCATAACGTATTCCAGTTGTCGAATATAATCATCAATCGTGGGCACGGCATTATTGGTGAGCCAGAAACTCATCATAAACACGCCGAATACGCCGCCGCTATCGCCGATGGCGCGGATCACTTCATCGGGGGAACAACGGGCATGGTTTACTATACCGCGCGCTGCGCCGTGGCTTTGCACTATGGGTGATTTAGTGATTTTTGCGACATCTAAAGCGGTTTGAGCGCTGGAGTGACTCACATCGACTAAGATATTGGCGTGATTGAGTTTGGCGATAAGCTCGTGCCCGTGGGCCGTGAGTGGTTTATTGAGTCCGCCACTGGCATCATTATCTAAGGCGCCACCGGCAAAGGTATTGCCGTAATGGTGGGTGAGTTGCAGTACGCGTAGCCCTTGTTGATGAAACTCATCTACCCGCGCCCACTGGTTAGCTTCACTGTCTTCTTCGACACAATCTGCGCCTTGGATTTGAAAGTATACCGCAGTGCGCTGGCTGTCGCGTGCACGTTGAATATCTCGTCCCCTCAGGCCTTGCAGTAAAATATCGGGATGATCGCTCACCCGTTTAGCGGCCTGCTTAATGCTTTCCATGCAAGCTTTATAGGTGCGTTTGTAGTTTTGAGTGCCATCGGCTTGTTCTATGGTCTCAATAGCCGAAATATCGCAAAGATAGGCATCGAGCTTAGCGGCAGTTACATCACTTAAGTCATCGGGAAGGAAAGATAAACCATCGACATATATCCGCCTCTGTGCGGCGGCAAAGCTAGGTAAACTGGCGAGTGGACTTAACAGAGTTGCTGCGCCAAGACCTTTAAGGAGTGTACGACGGTAGTGATTGACTGCCTTGATGGGCATGCTCGGTTCCTATCAATAACGCAAATGTAACTTCTTTATACCTTTTTAGGGCGTAGAAGTCTTTGATTAAATCCCTTTTTTGGCCTTTGCCCCTGAGCTAGAGTTGTGATTATTTGTTGTTGCCGAGTGGTTTCAATTATCGCTTGTCGCAGTAAATGAAAACCCTCGGGTTATGATTATCGAGTGGCTTCAACCATTGCTTTTGCCAGTGAGTTAAGGCCGTTGGTGCGCGATGGGCTGAGCTGACCTTCTAGGCCCAATTGTTTGAAGTAAGCTGTAGGATCAAATGCTTGGATTTCAGCGCGGCTTTTGCCATGGCAGGCACCAAGTAATAATCCAATCAATCCCTTAACGATGCGGGCATCGCTGTCGGCTAAATAATAGTGTTTGCCAGCCTGTTCTAGATGGTAAATCCACGCATCACTCTCGCAGCCTTTTACTTGAGCGGTCTCGATGCGAAGCTCAGGGCTTAAACTTGGTAAGTCTTTCCCTAGCAACATAATTTGGCGATATCTTTCCTGCCAGTTAGGGGCATTGGTAAAACGCGCCAGTAAGGTTTCGGCATCTTGCACTAAATAGTGAAAATCGGCCTCATTTGGCATGATTGAATCTGTCATAGGGCTAAATCCTGTCTCATTTATCTTGAGCATCGTATGAGTGGCGTAGATCAGTGGCTAAATGCTGGATTACAGCAGCAAGTCTTTTACCGAGGCTAACGCGGTAATAAAGCGGTCGATATCGTCTTTATTGGTGTAGATACCGATAGAGGCGCGGCAACAGCCCTTAAGATTCAGGCTCTGCATTAATGGCATGGCACAATGATGGCCACAACGAACGGCAACCCCTTGTTGGTCCAGCAAAATGCCTACATCTTGGTGATGTTCACCGGCAAGATTAAACGCGACTACACCGATATTGTCATCAAAGGCGCCGTATAAATGCACTTCACCGAGCGCGCGCAATTGGCTTTGTAAATAGTTAACTAGTTCAGCTTCATAAGCTTGAACCTGCGGCATGAGCTCGGTTTGTAAAAATGTAATGGCCGCGCCCAAACCTATGACTTCAGCAATCGGCGGTGTGCCCGCTTCTAAGCGATTCGGCAGGTTGCCAAATTCTGTCGCCTCAAAACTCACGCGTTTAATCATCTCGCCTCCAGTTAATAGTGGCGCGAGATTATCTAAGGCGTCGAAACGGCCGTAAAGCACGCCAACACCAGTGGGGCCATACATTTTATGCCCCGAGAAGACGTAAAAGTCACAATCGATTTCAGTCACATCCAGCGTTAAATGCGCCACTGCCTGCGCACCATCAACTAAGGTGATAGCACCTTGTTTTTTCGCTAACTGCACTAGCTGAGCCACGGGATTGACTGTACCTAGGGCGTTGGAAACATGGCACAGGGCGACGATTTTAGGCTTTAACTCGAGCAAGGTTTTATAGGCGTTGATATCTAAGCGGCAATCCTGACAGAGCGGGATTGGTTTAATGATTGCCCCTGTGCGTTTCGCCAGTTCCTGCCAAGGCACGATATTGGCGTGGTGAGCGGCGGCGTCGATTAATATCACATCGCCAGCGCTTAATTGGGTAGTCAGTCCAAAGGCGACTAAGTTGATTGATTCTGTGGTGCCGTGGGTAAAAATGATTTCTTCGCGGCGTTTTACCTTCAAAAATTGCTGCAACTGATCGCGCACTTTCTCATAGCTTAAGGTCGAACGCGCTGATAACTGATGCGCTGCACGGTGCACATTGGCATTGTCGTTGGTGTAAAACTGTGCCATGGCATCTAACACCATTTGCGGCTTCTGGCTGGTGGCTGCTGTGTCGAGATAACATAGGGGATAACCATCAAGCATTTGATTTAACGCTGGGAATTGCGACCGAATCTGAGCATTTTGCTGATATGCTTCAGATGAGCCAAGTGTCACTGTGGTATCAGGCATAGCACTCGCCGAGGCATGGGATGTTTCAATGTCAGCCATTGTATTCGTCGCTGTGTGAGTCACAGTATTTGGCGTAGGCGATGCAGGTTGAGTCATGGGCGAGGCTAAGGGCAATGAAAAAGGCCAAGGGATCTTCTGTGATCTGCCATGTGAATGCAAGTTTTAGCGGTTTGTTGAGGCGTTGGTATCGGACAGTGGTATTGAACGCCTAATTTCACTAAGGTCTGTTCAAACTGTTGCCTAATAGATATTTCGCACGCCTTAAACGGTTTTAGACTCTAACGTATCATTGAGCTTAGCTATGATGCGATTTTTCTAATGTTTAAGTTTCTCTTTTAAATTCAGCTAATACTTTAGGCTCAATTCATCCACCTAAAGTTAAAACTCCGACTATCCTAAATTGGACGTCCTTCGTTGTCAGTGTTTGCTGGAGAGTAGTTTTATGGTGAAGTTTTTAAAAGACTTACGGATTAAACATAAGATGATCGCCCTCGTTGGGGTGATGTTAGTACTGATCTTGATTTTGTCTGGATTTAGTCTGTTGAAGATGCAGCGTGTATCGGAGGAAATTCATGGCATTGCAGAAGAGAATATTCCATTAGTCAGGCTATCGACTGACATCACCATTAAGCAGCTTGAAAGCTCTGTCATTCTAGAAAAAGCGTTTCGTGCCGCGGATGTTGACGCCGTATCCAGCCCACTCATTCTAGCGGCTTTTATTGCGGATGTTGTTCAGCACAATGAAGACATTAGCAAGGAGTTGCTCTCGACTCAAACCATGCTTGGAGAGGCATTAAAAAACGCTAAAACTCCTCAAGTACGTGAGAAAACACAGCAGCTAAATCAAGATATTGACACGATCATTCAACATTTTGCAGATTATAAAGTCCTGCTTGGCACCGTTATTTCGGGAATTCAGCAAAAAGAAGACCATACCGCTTTAGCTAAGCGGGTTGAATCTTTAGAGGAAGCGCAAAATGTGTTTAATGCTGAGCTAAGTCAATTCGTAGAACGTTTAGCGTTGATGACTCAAGCTGCAGTTTCTGTAACAGAGGAAGAAGAGCTTAGGGCCATTTATGGCTTAACGATTATTTCGATAGTGTCTTTAGTCATAGGATTATTAATTGGCATCGCTTGCAGTCAATACATGGTCAAATCTATCAATCGGTTACGTAATTCTGCCGCCATGATGGAAAAGGGCAACTTTAACCAAGAGCTGCGCGTCGATTCCAAGGATGAATTAGGCGAACTTACCGTCAGTATGAATCAAATGGCGTGGACTTTAAGTAAAACTGTTGGCCAAGTGATTGCTCGAAGTGAAGAAATTGCCTCTATGGTGACTGAGCTTAATGCGGTGGCCGAGAATAATCGTGAGGCCATGTTGAGGCAGCAGGATAACACTGACCAAGTCGCCGCCTCTATGACCCAAATGGCAGCAACGATCACTGAAGTGGCGAGTAGTGCAGAAACTGCTTCGTATTCAGCGGGACAAGCTGAGCATAAAGTGAAAGAAAGTTGTGAGGTTGTCGATGCGAGCGAAAAAATCTCGAAGCAGTTGGTTGCCAGCGCCCAGTATTCGAATCAACTTATTCAACAGGTTCAGGCGAGTACGGGAAAAATCCTCAACTTTGTTTCTGTGGTCGATGCGATAGCTGGGCAGACGAACTTATTAGCTTTGAATGCATCGATTGAAGCGGCGCGGGCGGGAGATCAAGGTCGTGGTTTTGCTGTCGTTGCCGAAGAAGTGCGGGCATTGGCAACGCGCAGTCAAACGGCCACGCAGGAGATCAGCGATCTTATCCAAACACTCGTGAAAGATGCCAAATCCTCAGTCGAATCCTTCGCCAATAACGATAAGCAAATCAGTGAGTCATTACTGCTCGTTAATCAAGCCAAGCAGCACTTATTTGAGATTTTAGATGCGTTGACTGAACTGACTCAGGCTAATACTCAAGTCGCGACCGCCAGTGAGGAGCAAGCCGTGACCGCCGAAGATATTAGTGAGCGCATTAATGCGATTCGTGATTCGGGTGAGTTGGTACTCAGCAGCGCTAACGAAACCGCGAAAGCCAGTGAGTCACTGTCTAACCAGGCTAATTCATTGAGGGAAACGATGCAGCAGTTTAAGGTGCGAGTTGTTTAAATGTATTAGCCCATAATTCAGTGTGCCAACGACTGACAGCGGTTAACTTAACTGCGCCACTTCATCTAGCTTGAGCCTCATTTGTGCCTTAACTCAATGTGAGGTGTGTATATCCCCAAACAATTTGAAGATGCAGGATTCAAGTTGTTTGGGATATAGGTCTCTCTTGTTATCCGACACACAATTGCCGTAAAAATGATACTGGTTGTGCAGTGACTTGCAACAAACTGTTGTAATATGTAGCGCTAAATAACGACTAAAAATGTGAATTAAATGGGCATGCGTATTCTTTGGCTTCTTGTGTTAACGCTGAGCATTCTTCCTCGAACTGCTGCGGCATCAGATATTGCGAGCAGTGTTACTGGAGGAACTAATCGCCTTGCTGATGGCGGTGATTTTGAGCTAGGCATGAGTGTTTACGGGATTAATCAAGTCGATGTTCGGCAAACGGATTCTGGTTCTGCACAGTTGTCGCTGTTAGTCAGTGGCATGTACCAGTACAAAGGGCTGTTTGTTGAGATGATCCATCAATCTCAAGATGGCATTAATCTGGGATTTAATCTTTGGAGCTCAGAGGATTGGTCATTAGAACTGCTATTGGCTAACTTACAAGGTTCATGGTCCCGTCCTGATGTGGATCCCAGTACGCTGGATGAAGTTGGCCGCAATGCTTATCTACTATCGGAAGATTCTCTCTATGTTGGTGCCGGTTTTCGTGCCACACGTTATTGGGGCGATAACTATGTTTTTCAGTATAGGTTAGTATCTGATTATTATGATGATCAAGGTATTCAAAGTTCTGCAAGATTGGGTAAGTCCTGGCAGGTTCGTAATTGGAATTTTCACGTATTGGGGAGCGTAGGTTACTCATCTGCCACCTTGAATCGCTATCTTTTTGGGATAAGTAAGGAAGAAGCCACTGAACGCTTTCCTGAGTATCGGCCAGATAGCTCTTTCAGTTACGGCATGGAGTTAGGAGTTGCCTATCCGCTGAGTGAAAATTTTGTCTTTCGGGCTATGTATCGCTTCAATGTGTTATCCCAAGAAGTGACCGAGAGTCCCTTCAATCAAGCGAGTTATACATCGTATTTTAATGCTTCTCTTAGCTATGTGTTTTAGGAGGAGGGCATGAACCGATTCTATCAATTGTTAGCGGTAGTGATGCTGAGCGCGCCTTTTTTGGCTTGGAGTCAGGATGATGCCGTTATTTTTACCGCAACCCCAGAACGCTGCATTGCACTGCATAAAGGGCAAACTTGCTATCAAGATGTATTGTTCCGATGGCAGACACCCGCGAGCGGCGAGTACTGCCTCATACTGACAGACCGTCAGCACCAGTTAACCTGCTGGACTGGCAAAGCTATGCAAGAATATCAATATAGTTTTGAAGGGTTAAAACGGCGACTTTTAGTCTTATCCGTAATGATGATGTGCAACCGCTCGCGCAAGTTAAAGTGGTCGTGACATGGGTTTATAAGGCCCCTAAACAGAGTCAGTCCGGTTGGAGGTTATTCTAATATGTCAGTTGCAAAGCATATCTTAGTCGTAGAGGACGATACCTCACTGGCAGAGTGGATCAGTGATTATTTACTGGATCACGGTTACGGAGTCACAGTGGCCAGCCAAGGTGATTTTGCCTTAGAGATGATTGTCGATGAGATGCCTGACTTAGTGCTACTCGACGTGATGATGCCCGTTAAGAATGGCTTCGATGTGTGTAAGGAGGCCAGGGCATTTTATACTGGGCCCATTTTATTTATGACGGCTTGCGTTGAGGACGGCGATGAAATCCGCGGGTTAGATGCCGGTGCTGATGATTACCTCACTAAGCCGATTCGACCACAGGTGCTGTTAGCGCGGATAAAGGCCCTGTTACGCCGAGTGAGTGATGAGGAGCAAAAGCAGCAATTAGTGTTTGATTCTTTAGTGTTAAATGCGACGGCAAAATCAGTCACTATTGATAAACAGCCGCTGGATTTGAATGCCAATGAGTTTGATGTCTTGTGGCTGCTGGCATTGAAGGCGGGTACGATAGTGAGCCGGAATGAATTGGTGGCTCAACTGCGGGGCATTGAATACGATGGCCTAGACCGCTCGGTGGATATTCGCATATCGCGCTTACGCAAGAAGTTGCAGGAAGCGTTGAGCCAGCCCTATAAAGTCAAAACCATTCGTGGCAAGGGATATTTGTTTTGCCGCGATGAGGCCGAGCAAGCTTTATGAAGAAGTTAATGACTTCTCTGGTGCTGGTCGTGCTGGTGGCCATTGCCAGCCTAGGCTGGTCGATAAGTGAGTTTGCAACACTTATTGATCCTGATAATGAAACGTCTAGCCCAGCAACTCACCTCGCGGCATTAAAACTGCTGGGCGGCTCACTGGCGCAAACGTTAGATAACGATCCCGCCCCAAATAATGCGTTTATAGACAACTGGAATCAGCGAAATGCAGATCAATTGTCTTTGGTGAATGAAGCGGATTTTGTCTTACCCTCAGCCCTAAAGACAGAGTTTTATTCAGGGGAATCATTATTGCTGGAGTCCGATGACGGCATCTCTTTGCACTATTTATTGCCTAAAACGGGTCAGGTGCTGAATATCAATACCCAGATAGTGACGCCAGCCGATGTGAGTTTTAACGCGAATAAGCTGTATACCATGCTTTTTTATGGCGGTGTGGTGGTGATTTTGTTGGTGTGGGTGTCTCCTTTAATCCGCCAACTGGTTAATCTCAGTAAGGTGACTCAAGCATTTGGTATGGGAGAATTACAGCAGCGAATTGTGGTCAGTAAAGCGTCCTACATAGGCACAATAGAAAGCGAATTCAACCGTATGGCAGATCGCATCCAGCAATTAATCGATGACAATAAATTGCTTAGTCGGGCAGTTTCCCATGATTTAAAAACTCCGATTGCGCGGCTGCGATTTGGTATTGCGGCGTTAGAAGAAACCCAAAGCGAACAACTTAGGGTGAAGTATTTTCAGCGATTGAACCGCGATCTGGACACTATGGAAGAGTTGGTCATGACACTGCTCAGCTATGCCCGCCTCGATGAGGCGAATATCCAGCCCGATTGGCAGTCGATTGAGCTCAATGCTTGGTTACTCGAAAAGTATCAAGGTCAAGTGTACCCCGATTTTTCAGTTGAACTGGTTCCCTATCCCACAGCGCTCAAGATCAAGACAGATCCCAAGTACTTATCAATGCAGGTGAATAATTTGCTCAATAATGCGCTGCGTTTTGGTAAGGCAAAGATTCGGCTGACGTTGGCATCGGAAGATGGGATTGCGTGGTTACACGTTGACGATGATGGCCCTGGCATAGATGAACAGGAATCTACTCAAGTGATTAAACCTTTTGTGCGTGGTCAGCACAGCCGGGGAAATTCCGGTCATGGCATGGGTCTGGCGATTGTCGATAGAATTGGTTGTTGGATGGGGTCCCCATTACGTATTGGCCGTGCTCCTGACTTAGGTGGGGCTCGCATGTCACTAAAATTCAAGGCTGAAGTTTAAAGTTGGGGTTTAATACGATTGGTATAATGCGAGGTTTGAGCCGTTTTTGTCTGTTTCTTTAACATGAGCTGAAGCGAGCAATGCGGCTAGGCCTACGTAATCTAATCTGCTGAGTTGATTTAGAGATAGAGGCAGAATGACTCAACTCACTATACGAATGAGTGCCTAACGAATTGGTGCTGAACAGGGGGGATTTATAAATAAAACGCACCAGCCTTGATACCTAACGAGAATCTAGACTGGTGCATTTTTGATGAGCAATTAACTTTTCACATTGACATTGTTAAGTATGTAATCTGTTTCATAGATGCGGGAACTCGCATTTTCTGGCTTGCTATGTAAACCTGTGACTTCGACCATGACAGAGGTTTCTTGATTCATCGTCGAACTCCCCCACAAGATATCCTTACTCGCGCTCGCTCCTACTCCAAACTGGCCAATTGCATCACGATCGGTTTGTTCGTGAGTAAAAGTGAAGTAGTTATAACCCGCTTGTTTGCATAACTCTGCTGACTTACGCATGACGTACTTTCGGGCCAATGCGCGGTCAGTGTTGGTATTGCCAACAAAGCTTATCTGCCAGCTATCGGGTGCAATCTGTGCGGTTTCAAATCCTTTACCGAAAGACCAAAATTGCTTTTCGGTATCGTAGGAAGTGGCACAAGCTGAAAGCATCAGAGCTAATCCAGCACATAAAAACGTTTTTCTGATAAGTGTCATGGTCTTGTCTCGTCAGGTTGTTTAGAAGCTATAGTTCACGCCAAGGGTAGTAACCCACTGGTTGTTACTGTCTATTAGCGGAGAGTCTGCCATGTTGGCACCTATGTACGAGTAACCTGTGGCTTGAGTCATATCTAAATGCTTAGTGACTGGAATAACCAAAGCGTAGCCTAGCTTATATGCAAAGGTGCCGTCGGCTTGATAGGCAGGGCGCTGCGCCGTAGCTTCAGATGACGTCACACCTGTGTAGTAGTTTGCGAAGTCTTTACTGAAGTAGTGCACACCTGCATAAGGCACCAGATCACCGAAGCCTACATTTATTGGATGGTAATAGGTGATATCAGCCTGAAAACCATCATAAATATTGGTGACATCGTGTTGGAATTTGGTTGATAGCGTGCCATTTCCTAAATGAATGTCGGCGTTTAAACCCAGATCACCACTGAATTTGCGATCCTTCATGCCCGTTAAAATATCCGCATCATCGGCATCAAAGCCGGGATTGGCAACGGCAAAGATACTGAAATTAACGGCACTATCGTTCGTGCCTAAAAAGCGGTAGTTGATGCCGGACAGATCGGCGTTGAAGTCTTCACCGTGGTAGCCGCCATTGAGGTAGGCACCTGTTTGGTGATCTTGACCCTTATAAAACTGACTACCAGTAGCAACACCTGCGCCAGCAAAGAACTGATCTTGATGACTATAGATATTACCGTTACGAATGTAGGTATTGCTTTCAGCAAGAGCGTGGCTTGACATCAAAACACTTGTGATTACAAAGCAAAGTTTTTTCATTTTTTTATCCTTAAGACATCTGTCTAGTGACTGTGATGCCACTATATTTCACTTCTTAAAAGGACTCTGTATCCGAATGTAACCTAGACCATGTATTGCAGCCTTCTCGCATAGCCTGGCGCTGGTGAGCTCGTGGAGCTGAAGACGATGACCTTTTGCTAAGCCGGAGGGATAAGATAAACAAGACTAAGTAATAGGTAGCTTTTGATTGAATGGAGCAGAGAGCCCATTGATGAGGTGATATAAAGGTAAAAAGTTATGCCTCTAAAGCTATTTGAAATCAATAGCATCAGGGGGATTTGACCCGATGCTATTGGTCAGTCATTCAAACAACTCGCCGACTAAGCCTAGGGGCTAAGGGCAAGGTAATCTAAATTGATCGGACAGTTGGTTTAATCGTACTAATAGCTCTGGCGATAAGGTGACTTTTAAACTGTCGATGTTTTCTTTCAGTTGATATAAGTCGGTGGCACCTATGATATTGGAGCCGACAAACTTACGTGAGTTAACAAAAGCTAACGCCATTTGTGAGGGCGTGAGTTTGAACTCGCGGGCCAAATCGACATAGGCTTTTGTCGCCTCCAGAGCCATTTGCGAACCTGTATAGCGGGCGAAACGCTTAAACAAGGTCAGGCGCGCGCCTTCAGGCCACTGGTCGTTGCAATATTTTCCCGTCAAGGCGCCAAAGGCCAGTGGCGAATAGGCCAGTAATGGCAAGTTTTCGCGGTGACTGATTTCGCTCATGCCGACTTCGAAACTGCGATTAAGCAAGTTATAGGGATTTTGCACACTCACAATACGCGGCAAGCCATGTTTTTCGGCGAGTTGCAGGTATTTCATCAAGCCCCAAGGCGTTTCGTTCGACACCCCGATATAGCGCACTTTACCTTGGCGGATCACTTCTGCGAGCGCTTCTAGGGTCTCGAGGATCGGCGTTTGATGCTCATGCTCTTGTTGATCGTAAAACAGTTCACCAAAGAAATTGGTATTACGGTCAGGCCAATGGATTTGATAAAGGTCGATAGTGTCTATTTGGAGGCGTGCTAAAGATGCATCGACCGCTTGGTGGATGTTGTTCCAGTCCAGCGCCATATTTTTGCGAATGTAATCACTTTTACCCCCAGGTGCGGCAATTTTTGTGGCGATCACTAAGTCGTCTCGGTTACCGCGGGCCTTAATATATTGCCCTAGGATACGCTCGGTTTCCCCTTGGGTCTCCGGCTTAGGTGGTACGGGATACATTTCCGCCGTATCGATAAAGTTGATGCCATTGCCTATGGCGTAGTCCAGCTGTGCAAACGCTTCGGCTTGGGTATTTTGTTCGCCCCAAGTCATAGTGCCCAAACAAATTTTACTGACCTCAAGATTAGAATGCGGTATGCGTCTGTATTCCATCTATTTCTCCTACGGAAACTCTCTTAGTTTGAGGCTACCAAGCTTTTGCTGTAAAGCAAAGGTTAAACCATAGGTTGAAATGTTAGTGCGCTAAAAATAGCCAGCAAGTTTAGCCATCCTGTCCCATTTTGAGGCATGCCATTGGTTGAAGTTTGTTCGCTGAGTTGCTCTTTTAACGGTTTTAGCGCTTTACTGCACTGAAATGGAGATTTTTGCTTATTTTTGTAAACCTTAGGTACTACTAAATCAGTAATGACGTATTTATGAATAAATTGTTATAAAACTACATTTGCAGATTACAGTAAGTAAGGATGTGAATCTATGTCACAAAATTGCGTAAATTTACGTATCTAACTTACGAATTTGCAGCGGAATGTGACGCCAATATCGGAATCTGCGTTAACAAATCTCTACCCTAAATTTATCTAAAAATTTTTCATGGTTGATATTTGTGATGGCAGATTTTTCAAACCAAATTGTAACGATCAAAAAAGGCCTCGACTTGCCGATTGTTGGTGAGCCGCGACAGGTCATTGAACTCGGTGCTAAGCCATCCCAAGTGGCTGTTCTGGGAGAAGAATTCGTTGGGCTTAAGCCGACGATGTTGGTCGAAGAGGGTGATTTTGTTCAAAAGGGCCAAGCCCTATTTGAAGACAAAAAAACGCCTGGTGTGTTGTTCACTGCACCCGCTAGTGGCCAAGTCGTAGCGATTAACCGCGGCGAGCGTCGAATTCTACAATCAGTCGTCATTCGTTGTGATGACGGTGAAAACCGCGATGGGCAGATTTCTTTCGATATCCATCAAGACATCGCCGCTTTAGCAAGGTCAACCGTTCAGGCGCAATTAGTGAAAAGCGGTCTATGGACTGCACTGCGTACGCGGCCTTTCTCGCGCGTGCCTGCGCTCGATAGCACGCCAGCAGGTATTTTCGTCACCGCTATCGATACTAATCCACTGGCCGCTGATCCGCGTTTGATCATCGCCGAGCAAACCGAAGCTTTTAAAGCAGGCTTGCTGGTGTTGAGCCGTTTAACCGAAGGCAAGGTTTACCTGTGTCAGGATAAGGGCGAAGCGATTGTTAAAGAAGCATTACCACAACTTGAGGTGCGCCGTTTTGATGGTGTTCATCCTGCGGGTTTAGTGGGTACTCATATTCACTTTACTTTGCCAGTGAGTTTAGAACGTCAGGTATGGCATATCGGTTATCAAGATGTGATTGCCTACGGCAAGTTATTCCAAACCGGTGAGTTGTATACCGACCGCATCGTCGCCTTAGGTGGCCCGAGCGTGCTGAACCCGCGCTTACTACGCACTCAATTGGGCGCTGAGCTAAGTGCCTTAGTGAGTGATGAAATCAAACCTGGCCATAACCGCGTGGTATCGGGATCTGTGTTATCTGGCCATACCGCGGCGGGCGTACATGACTTTTTAGGCCGATTCCACAACCAAGTGTCAGTGTTGAGCGAAGATTCGCAGCACCATGTTCTCCCTTGGGTGCGCGGTGGTTCTGACAAATTCTCCATCACTCGTGCCGTAACATCACGTCTGTTTGGTGCGACTAAATTGTTCGAGTTTACGACTCATCAGGGCGGTTCTGCTCGCGCCATGATGGCTTTTGGTCAGTTAGATCGCGTGATGCCACTGGATATTTTACCCACCTTACTCGTTCGAGACTTAGTGGTGCGTGATACCGACGAGGCGCAAGCCTTAGGTGCATTGGAGTTAGATGAAGAAGATCTGGCGCTGTGTACCTTCGTATGTCCCGGCAAATATGACTTTGGTAAAGAATTACGTGCCTGTCTAGATGTTATTGAGAGGGAAGGTTAATGACCAAACAAGTGAAAAAACCTGATTTACAGGACGCCTCTGATTTACAACAAGAGTACTACGCAACGGGTAAGTCGATGAAGGGCTTTTTGCGCTCACTCGTCATTGCCAATGGTCGTAGCACTAAGGGTCAAGTGCATGTGCGTGACGCGATTGACGTGAAACGTACCATGACGCTAGTCGGTTTGTGTTTACTGCCCGCCATTTTATTCGGTCTATATAACATTGGCCTACAGGCACAGCTTGCGCTCGCGGGCGGATTATCGACGCCAGATATTTGGAAGTTAGAAATCTTTAATACCCTGTTTGGCAGCCTTAGCCAAGACACTGGGATATTAGGTTTATTCCTCTATGGTCTTAGTTTTTATCTGCCGATTTACCTGACAGCACTGCTCACCAGTTTGTTTTGGGAAGTGGTGTTTGCGCGGGTTCGTGGTCAAGAGTTGCACGAAGGCTTCTTCGTGACGGCCCTGCTGTTTACCTTAATATTGCCAGTATCGACACCGTTGTGGCTGGTGGCCATGGGGATTTCCTTTGGTGTGGTCGTGGCTAAAGAGCTGTTTGGCGGCATGGGATATAACTTCCTTAACCCTGCGCTGGCGGGCTTGGCTTTTATCTACTTCGCCTATCCATCTGAAGTTTCAACCATTAAACAGCTCGTTGCCGTTGATGGTTTCTCTGGTGCAACAGCGCTGGCACAAACTGCAGCGGGCAAGTTGAGTTTTGCCGATTACTCTTGGTTTAGCGCCTTTAGCGATCCTAACTGGTGGAACAACTTTTTTGGCTTTACCGTGGGCGCGATTGGCGAAACCAGCACCTTAGCGATTTTGATCGGCGGTTCATTATTGCTGATCAGCCGCTTAGCGGATTGGCGCATTGTGCTCGGTGTGTTGCTGGGCATGATAGCGACAGCAACGCTGTGTAATTACATCGGTTCTAGCAGCAATCAAATGATGGCAATGCCGTGGACTTGGCATCTTGTCACTGGCGGTTTTGCGCTAGCAATGATGTTTATGGCCACCGATCCTGTGACCACTTCGTACACTCGTCAAGGCAAGTTTGCCTACGGTGCTTTGATTGGTTTTATGACTGTGCTTATCCGTGTTGCTAACCCCAAAATGCCTGAGGGCGTGATGTTAGCCATTCTGTTCGCCAACCTTTGGGCGCCGCTGTTCGATTATCTGGTAGCCCGCGCCAACATCAAACGGAGATTAAAACGTCATGGTATTTAAGAAAGATACTGTGGTGGGGACCATGATCTTCACCATCACGCTCTGCCTCCTGTGCTCTTTTATGATCACAGGCACAGCAGGCATATTGAAAGAACGTAAAGTCGCCAAAAAACGTGACGAAGTGCAGCGCTATGTGTTGATGGCCGCCGATGTGAACTTAGGTCAGGGCAATGAGTTTAGAGAGATTTTTGCTAAATCTGTTAAGCCATTATTGATCAACCTAGACACAGGCAAGGTGGACTCAGACGCTAACGTCCTCGATTTCGATGAGCGTATGGCGGCAATTAATCCTGAGACTTCAAGTGCGCCGAAAAAAGATATTGCCAAGATTAAAACCCGTGCGAACGATGCCCGCGTGTTTAAAGTGCTCGATGCCAACGGCAAGTTAGACAGCGTGGTTGTGCCTTTCTACGGTAAAGGTCTGTGGTCGATGATCTACGGTTATGTGGCGGTTGAACCCGATTTCAACACCATTAAAGGGCTAGTTGTGTACGAACACGGTGAAACCCCTGGTATCGGCGACTTTGTGACCGATCCCCATTGGTTATCGTTGTGGAAGGGGAAGCAATTATTTGATGAAAAAGGCAAATTTGCGATACGTCTTGTAAAGGGTGGCGTTAAAGAAGGCGATCTTCACGGTGTGGATGCGGTGAGTGGCGCGACCATGACGGGCCGCGGCGTGCAGCGCGCAATGGAGTTTTGGTTTGGCGTTGAAGGTTTTCAAACCTTCTTCAACCAGCTGAAAGCGTCGGCAGCGCAGGGTGAATTGCAAGGTGAGTTGGGAGAGGCAAAATGAGCAACACTTTATCCATGCGTGACATGTTAACGGGGCCAGTGTTTGCCAATAACCCCGTCGCAATGCAAGTGCTGGGCGTATGTTCGGCACTGGCGGTCAGTAACTCAATGCAAACCGCTGTGGTGATGACACTGGCAGTGACCTTTGTGTTGGTGTTTTCTAACCTGATTATCTCTGCCATCCGTAACTTTATCCCGACCAGTGTGCGGATTATCGCGCAGATGACGGTTATCGCCTCCTTAGTGATTATCGTCGACATGGTTCTGCAGGATGTAGCCTATGAGTTATCTAAGCAACTTTCTGTATTCGTTGGGTTAATTATCACTAACTGTATCATCATGGGCCGTGCAGAAGCCTTCGCCATGAAGTATCCACCGCATTTAGCGGTCGTCGATGCGCTTGGTAATGCGACAGGTTATGGCTTGATTTTGATCAGCGTCGCCTTTGTACGCGAGCTGTTAGGGACGGGGAATTTATTCGGTCACCCTGTGTTTACCACCATCGAGAATGGTGGCTGGTACTTGCCAAACGAGATGTTCAAGTTACCACCGAGCGCCTTCTTCCTGATTGGTGTGTTGATCTGGACTATCAATGTGATCCAGCGGAAACGGGGTTAAGGAGCAGATATGGAACACTATATAAATCTATTTTTGCAGGCCACTTTTATCGACAACATGGCGCTGTCGTTCTTCTTGGGCATGTGTACTTTCTTGGCCGTGTCTAAAAAGGTGTCAACCGCCTTTGGTCTAGGTGTCGCTGTGATTGTGGTGATGACCTTAGCCGTGCCGTTAAACCAGCTGATTTACGTCAAAGTGCTCGCACCTGGCGCACTGTCTTGGGCGGGATTACCCGGTATCGATTTAAGTTACCTGCAACTGATCACTTTCATTGGTGTGATTGCGGCGTTAGTGCAAATCCTTGAAATGTTTTTGGATAAGTACATTCCTAGCCTGTATGACTCCCTTGGGATCTTCTTACCTTTGCTCACAGTGAACTGCGCGATTTTTGCCGGGGTGATCTTTATGGCGAACCGTGATTACAACTTCGGTGAGTCAGTGGTGTTTGCGATGGGCTCGGGTCTTGGTTGGGCGGTGGCGATTGTACTGCTGGCGGGACTGCGCGAAAGAATGAAATTCAACGCGATTCCCGAAGGCTTACAAGGTATTGGTATCACCTTTATTACTACAGGCTTGATGGCGCTGGGCTTTATGTCTTTCTCAGGGATCTCGCTGTAAAGCTACAGTAGGCGAGCCAAGAATTGAGAAAGTGAAACCAGATTCTTTTTAGAAAAGAGCTAGAAAAGGGTAATACGATGGAAATGGCAATTGGCATAGGCATGTTCACGCTAGTGGTCTGTCTATTGGTGATAGTGATTCTAATCGCCAAAAAGAAATTAGTGGCTACGGGTGAAGTGACGATCAGCATCAACGAAGATGCCGAAAAAAGCATTCAAGTTGCCGCGGGTGATAAGTTACTCGGCGCTTTGGCGAGTCAGAGTATTTTTATTCCGTCTGCCTGTGGTGGCGGCGGAACCTGTGGTCAGTGCCGAGTGAAAATCAAATCGGGCGGCGGTGACATTCTGCCGACTGAAATGGGCCATATCACCAAGAAAGAGGCTAAAGAAGGTTGTCGTCTCGCCTGCCAAGTCTCAGTGAAAACCGATATGGAACTTGAGCTCGACGAAGAAATCTTTGGGGTGAAGAAGTGGCAATGTCAGGTGATCTCTAATGATAACAAGGCAACTTTTATCAAGGAGTTATTGCTTGAGTTACCCGAAGGTGAAGATGTTCGCTTTAAAGCGGGGGGTTATATTCAAATTGAAGCGCCAGCCCATGTGGTGAAATACGCTGACTTTGATATTCCTGAAAAATACCGTGGCGATTGGGACAAATACGGTCTGTTTGACATTGTCTCTACCGTTAATGAAGAAGTGTTGCGCGCTTACTCTATGGCCAACTATCCCGATGAAAAGGGCCGCATTATGCTGAACGTGCGGATTGCGACGCCGCCATCGGCCAATGTGCCAGCGGGCAAGATGTCATCTTACATCTTCAATCTGAAAGCGGGCGATACAGTGACGATTTCTGGGCCATTCGGTGAGTTCTTTGTGAAGGAAACTGATGCGGAAATGGTGTTCATCGGCGGCGGTGCGGGCATGGCACCAATGCGTTCACACATTTTCGATCAGCTTAAGAGTAAGAAAACCACACGTAAAATGAGCTTCTGGTACGGTGCTCGTTCGACCCGTGAAGTGTTTTACCAAGCGGATTTCGATGCCCTAGCGGCCGAGAATGACAACTTCGTCTGGCATGTGGCGTTATCTGAGCCATTGCCTGAGGATAATTGGACTGGCTACACTGGCTTTATTCATAATGTGATTTATGAGAATTATCTTAAAAATCATAAGGCACCAGAAGACTGCGAGTACTACATGTGTGGTCCTCCAATCATGAACTCTTCAGTGATTAAGATGCTTGAAAGCCTAGGCGTTGAGCCAGAAAACATCCTACTCGATGACTTTGGTGATTAGGTTGTAAGTGAGTAATAAAAAATCGCGTTAAGCCCAGCTTAACGCGATTTTTGTTTATAGGGCTTTTTATCATTTCGCAGTTTTAGTTTTCGCATCTTGATGCTATTTAGCACCTCACCTTGCTAAAGGATTTGCCGCCGTGGCGGGTTAAATAGCTCACCATGCGCTCACTCTCAGCGGTATAGCATCCCATGCGAAACTCACCCTGCCAGTAAGCAATATCGAGCGGATGATACCCCAGCGCATTTGGATGATTCACATCGGCACCCGCATCCACTAATAGTTTGAGCAGTTCAAAAGACTGTAGCTCACAGGCATGCAACAGTGCCGTCATGCCATTCTCGTCAACGCCTTCAAGATCAGCGCTATTGGCAATAATACGCTTTACTGCAAGTGTATCTTTGGCTTTAACCGCATCGATAAGTTCAGTGCTCATTTGATAGCTATTTAACCTCATTCAAAGGATTTAATTTAAGTGGGTTTAGCCTAGGTTTCTTTAACTTATGGGCGAAATTCCGTAAGCTGAGTAGCTTATACCTAAATGCTTGTGTCTACAGGTATAACTTATCATGGATGTCATAGTTTGTAGGATAGGAGGTTTGTTTGAAAAAGTTAGCTGTAGTATCACTTATCTGTTTCTCCCTCAACGCATGCTCTTCACTCAATGAAGTTAACTTGGCCCCTCAATCGGTATCCAACTATATAGGTGAAAAGGTCAAAGTCACCACAATATCTGGCGAACAAATGGAATTTAAAGTCGAAAGCGCAACGGAACAGCAGATCGAGGGGGAGGGACAGCTTATCAAAATTGAAGATATACAGACGTTGGAAGTTGAGGAGTTTAGTCCGCTAAAATCGATATCACTTTCTGCAGGCTTATATATGTTAGGGGCGGTAATTATTGCTGTTGCCGTTTTATAATGATTGACCTATTGTGAGATATTTTTGCTTTTAAAAACAATCAAACGAAGTTTGATAAACACGAAAAAATCGAACCGGCGTAACTTTTATGCTAAAGATTACACCGATTTAGCCAGAGCAGGGTGGAGGCAAAAAAAGTGCATTATGTTGCTATTTGGTTTTAAACATCCCTAATTGGTGAACAATTTTTTCAGTAACTTGAGTTAAGCTATGGCCCTGCTGCTCTAATTCGATGCAATCATTTGAGTTGGAGCTTGAGAGGTGTTTTAATACCTCGATTTCCTTACTGACATCACCAACTAACCTATTAACATAGAGTATATCTAAATTATTATTTGTTCTATCTTGCCCAATCAAAGTTAAAATTTCACTGATGTTTTTACATGCAATATCTAATTCCGATTGGCTGGTTGTTGTGTAATCCGATAATAGAACAATCGCAGATGTTTGTGATTTCATTTGATTACCAGCATCAAGAACCGCTTTAGATATTCCTGATATGATTTGATTAATTTCATCTAAACTGCTTTGGGTTGATTTGGCTAGGTTTCTAACTTCATCGGCAACAACGGCAAAGCCTCGTCCATGCTCTCCTGCTCTAGCTGCTTCAATGGCAGCATTTAAAGCTAATAGATTGGTTTGATCGGCTAGGTTGTTGATAACCGATACCACTCCCTCAATGGCTTTTGTTTGTTGAGAAAGTTGATGAAATTTTGCCTGAAGCTCATCATTACTTGCAATAAATGAGCTTAAATCTTTAACCATAGCCCCCATAGATTCATTTGATCGAACAAGCCCTATTTGCGTGTTTTCTACTTGCTCGCGTGTTTTTTCCGCTTTAGCTTGTAGTGCTAGAGAGGTTTGGTCTAAGGCTTCTATTTGTGAGGTGAGAATACTGACCCGATTATCTTGCTCTTTGATACGTGACGAAATATTTTGTGCTTTTACTTTTAGAAGATCTGATATTTCATCAGAAGCTACGGCCTGTTGCTGAATATCGATGAGTGCAATTTTTACATTCTCTCTAAATGTATTGACAACACTAAGCACTTTTTCCATTTCACTGTTATATAGGCTATTGATGGTGCATGGAATTGACAGATCTTTTCTTTCAAAGTTTTTCATGTATTCGGTAACTTTCTTTAAGGAATCAACTCCCCAGACTTTTTCATCAATATCATGAATAATCAAAAACATTGTAATAATGTACTGAATTATCTGTGAAAATAATAGTTCAGTGAAGAAAGTTGCATTCATAAAAAGTACAATAGCACCTAACCAGTGGATAAACCTCATGCGAATAAATAGTGAACGCATATTTTCCTCTATGTTTCCTAGTGTCTGTTTTAAGACTTTGATTTTGAAAGTTTGAATGCACTGTAAAACTTAGCTGGTAAATAATATAGTTTAGGCGTGATTTCAAATATTCATGGCATATTAAATCGAGTGTTTTCTAGCCCTATGTGTTAGTAAACCAATCATAAGTATTTGAGGAGTGATATCGACTGAGCAAAACTTGACTCTTACATGTCGATATCAACCATAAAGAACAATAAAATAGCCTAGATGGGATAGAAGTGAGATAAGCATTGTCAGCTTATTTCCATTGTCCAAATAAAAAAACGCCACCAATGAGCATTTTTTTATCAATGCGTTAGCTATATCTATGCTATGCATGTGAGTCGATATTAAAATTCCAGGGTAAGTGGTTTATGAACATGAACCACAACAAAAACCAGGGGATTTAGGTTTTTCTGCTGTATTCGTCTGTTCAGGTTGCTCTGTGGTTGTGATATCCGCCGCAGTGCTATCATCCGTGCTCGGCACAAATTGGGCTACATTTTTGGTTTTATCGTCAGTTTTAGTGAACTTAGTAAATAATGAACTCATCAGAACTACCTCTATTTAATCTATTAAGGACTAGTAATTATCAAACATGCTTATATTGTGCATGTTATGGTTGTTGACTGTTTTAGTCAACTATTTATCATTGCTTAATGCCTAAATCGTCTTAGGTTGCTTTTAGAAAGAGCCAACAGGCATAACTGTTATGCCCTAATTATTTACCCATATCACCAGAGCTCAAGGGGCACACAATCCCCCTCGGAGTTGCCGCTGGGCAAATAGCGTTGTTGATTTGGTAAAGAGTGTGTGAGTCTCGGCATCTAATCCACTCACTTTAAAGACTAAATTCTGACTTTTATTCCCAATCTCAAAGCAGCATCACTTAACATTCCACTGTGATAAGCTGGCCGCTTTCTAATAAGGTAGTATCTACTCATTAAGTTAAGGATAACCTATGCGTTTAAGTGTAATCAGTACTCTGTTGACTGGTTTGTTATTATTCCCAAGTGCCAATAGTATTGCCGCATTACTAGAGACTGGGGCTGAAAAAGCGCAGAGCGTGCAAGGTAATAAGTCGATTGCCGTTGAAAGCCAAACGGCGTCCTCTGTCTCAAAGGCGGCAGAGATTAAGACCTTAATCCAAGCCGCGATAGAGGATTCGCCGCAGCCATTTAGTGGCAGTGTTATCCTGCTCGAGCAGGGTAAGCCGCAGCTTGAATTACAAAAGGGCGAAGGTATCAGCAAAGATTCACGCTTTGTGATGGCATCGTTCTCTAAGCAGATTACCGCAACCTTGGTATTGCAGGCGGTCGATGCGGGGAAAATCGACTTAAATCTATCGCTTAATCATTACCTTTTTGGTGATGCGAAGGGAAGAATAAGGCGCTAAAAGGCATGGATGCAGGTGTAAATCCAAGTGCGGATGCACTTAATCCCAGTCGATATGATGCGCGGATTACGCTGCACCAACTGCTAACTCATACATCGGGTGTCGATAAACTTGGTAAGGCCAATCGATTCGAGCCGGGTAGCCAATTTGAATACTCTAACTTTGGTTATTCACTACTTGGGCAAGTGCTTGAGAAGGTCAATCACCAATCCTTTGCCGAGCAAGTGGCGCAGTTTGCAACGCGATACCAGCTTAATGGCCTGAGTGCTGAGCTTGGCAGTATTGAGGCGATTCACGCCAAAGTGCCTTCACTCGCCGTAGGTTTACAGGAAAGCGAGGTGATTTCCCTCTCTGATTTAGTGCTTGATGAAGCTTTGTTGCCTGCTGGGGGATTAATTGCTTCAGCGCCAGCTTATGCCGCCTTTCAGCATCTATTACATTCTGGCAAGTTGATGAGCGCAGAGAGTTATCAACGGATGACAACGGCGTATACCGAGATCCAATTCTTATGGCCGAATATGCGCTATGGCTATGGGGTGAGGATCAATAAGGACGATGGTCTCGTCGAATACAGTCATACGGGCTATTTATCTGGCTATATGTCGATGACACTTCATTATCCTGAATTTAATTTGGATCTGGTGATGCTGGAAAATCTATCGCTAAATCTTAATGATCGCGCTCGAGTATTTGAACTGCATAATCAGATACGTCAAATCATTCGTAGCCAGTTACTGCTTATTAAAACATCACTTACACCAGTGATTTGAGTAAACTGACTACTGACATAAGTGCCCTTATGCTGATATTAAGCACGGTACTTCGGTACTTAAAAGATTTCTAATATATAGTTTCTGCGGGAGATAATGGCTACTATCTCCCGCGTTAAGGGAATAAATATAATCTTTTACTACTTAATGTCGCCATATTTAATTGAATCACGACTATCTGTTTCATATATCATTTCATATTCATAGTTCAATGAGTCTAACAAGCTAATTATATAATCTTCGGATTTAATTCTTTCGTATCCAGGAAAATCTTGGTGGAAAATGATACTCAATAACCAGCTGCATTCTGGTTTTGATGGTGCGAAAGTATTTGCATCAAGATCTACATTGGGAAATAATTTAATGAATGTGCCTGTCTCTTTATTTAGATTCCAATGGTAATGTTTTATCCTGAATGGTAAAAAACTCTCAAGCATAGTAGGGTTCTTAGCTGTAGATGTTTTTCTATCTATTAATGCTAGAAATTCTTTGAGTTTATTATGAATTTTTTTCATCTTTACTTGTTGATTTTATACCAAATAGTACTTGATGTTTCATATGGTTGAATCTCCTCATTGAATAGATTTTATCGGCACTGGTGTCTTTTAAAGAGCCATTTTCTTTAGTTAAGGGTGTAAGTTTGTTAGCTAACAGAGAATTTAAACTCTATTTTAATGATTAACGTCCCTAACAAAGAGACGTTAATCTGTGACTTACATTTACCAAAAGCGCTTTCTAAGTGCGGTCTCGATATCAATCTCAACCCTAAAGTACTGCAAAATCGTCCAAACTGAATCGACTAAGGCTTCGGTAAGCGCTGGATAATCATCCTCGATAATTTCGTTAATTTCTTCGACGATTTCATCGATATATTCCTGAATACCTTCCTCAAATTCGGCCTTTGTCGCTTGATTGCGGAAAAAGCTAAAGTTGTCGAGCTTTTCTATCAATTGATCAATAAGGACTCTCACCGAATTGAGTTGTTCAACTGTGATCGTCGGATCGGTGGCGATCAGTTTAAAAAAGCTCTGCACTTTGGTTTTGAGATCGAATAGCGTTGGGATTTGATCTCGATTTGCCGCCGCATTACTCACCTCTAATTTGGTTTGCTTGACGGGCGCAGGTGTCACATTCAGCTCAGATGCTTGCGGATTGGCCGTCATAGGATCGGCATTGCTCGAAGCTGTTGCTGGTATTGCGCGATTGTGGGCTATGGTTGTGGGGGCTGGCGGTATCTCGCGCCCCAGTGTTTGTAGCAGGCGGCGCTGGAAATAGCTTTGCGGCAGGGCTTTGCTAAGTGCTTGCTCAAGCTGAGTTTCACTGTAGGAGGCTATCTGCAGCAGCGCTTCGAAAATCTCTTTATATTCTTGCTCAATAGCCGCTATTAGCGGGCTATTGCCTAAGCTATTGGTCACGGTTAAGTCGGCGCCATATTGCTGCAAAAGTCTTAAGATCCGCACAGCTGTTGATTCAAAGCGGGGGAACTCGATTGAACTGCCACCTATCACAGCGCAAAGGGCAGGAGTGGTGTCTTCGGCATTGATGGCATTTGGGTTGGCGCCATGTTCGAGTAGCGCTTCTACGCAGGACTGTGCGCCGTAGTAACTGGCGCACATTAATGGCGTAAATTGCTCATCTACTGAGAATTCTTCTAACTTTGCTCCATGGCGCAGTAAGAGTTCTACGGTTTTTCGCCGCATAGGGCCGGTAATTTCATCCCACCAGTAGGTCGAAATCGCCTTGTGTAGAATGGGTGAGTTATCGTGGCCACAATGGGTAAAAATATCCCCGCCTTGGTGAATGAGCCATTCAAGTAGTTGGCTTCGACAGGAGATGGCCGCCGCGGACACATAGTTAGTGTTGTAGATATTGGTGAGGCTTAAATCTAGCCCCTTGGTGAGCAGATATTCCATCACTTGGATAAGCGTTGCTTGATCTTCTTTCCCTGAACCACGCTGGCAGATAGTGAGTAAGGTTGGTTCATCCACCGCCCCAAATTTTTTATTGATATCCATACCATATTGCAGGAACAGATCGAAAAACTCGGGCAGAAAGGTTTTCTTTTCGACCATTGGATAAACCAATAGTCGTAAATTCGACCAGACTAACATCTCATAGGGTTTACCCGTATTCACAAATTCGGCATTTGGATTAGCGTCATATTTGAGCAACAGTTCAAGGGCTTGGTAGATGTAGCTCCGTTTATTCGGATCGGTAAATTGGGCATTATTAATATATTGGTTGAGCAAGGGTGAATGGTCGGCATCAGGCGGTGTCATCCTATAGATGCGATTGATATCGACGGTGGCCTTAATCAGTTTTTTGATAATCCTAAGGTCAAATTCTGAGGTCAATGCCGCATAGACCAAACTTTTAGCATGGGAGTCGGCTTTGAGCTGCGGATAATGGTCTAACAGGTATTCAGTGTAGTCTTGCGCTTTGGCGTAAACGCATAGTTCGAGTAAATTGGCATCATCCCAGAAGCTGCTATCGTTGGCCATAATATAGCGTGACTTTTTAAATGCAGGGAAGCGTTTAACTAAGGGAGAAAATGTTTCTACTCCCCAAAATTCGCTCGAAGAAATAATGTTTTCAATCAGGCTTAATTTGCCAATGTCTAATGGGATATCTTTATTAATGATATGCAGGAACAGATCTTTATTGCGTTCATCATATAATATTTCTAGTGGGTGATTTAATTCACCATTAGTCCAAAAGCTCACCGGTTTATTGATATCTAAGTTAGCTGCAAGTAGAAGGTCGATCATGTCTCTACGTTGATGGTCTTGATAGATATATTGCGGATTAGGATGAAATAGGTAGTTGAGCCAGCAATTATTATATTGATTTTGAAAGTAAAGATTGGCACTAGAGTCTAGGTATAGGGTAACGAGTTCTGAGTTGTTATATTCAATAGCCGAATGCAAGGCACTGAAACCATTATATTCTATTTTAGCGCCTTTGCTGAGCAAGTATTTTATAAGCACTAAATCGGACTGAGGACTGCAAGATAGTGGAACTAATATATTGCAGGGCGAAATATTGAGATCAATAAAGTTGAGATCTCCACTATCGGCAAGAAATTGATCAACTTTCTTTATTTTAGCCGAGGTCGAAAGCGTGTTATCTAGGCATATTTCCCGAAGTGTGAGTTTCTTATCACTAAAAATCCAACTGAGCATAATGTTCCCTATTTAATGCCGTTAACAAAATGGTATCAAACACCTTTCAATTTATTAAAAATTGAGTGGGGTAAAATTGCCATATTTTAATGCATTTAAGTTAAGAAAAACTATGCCCTAAGACTGATAATTAAAATGATCCTGTTTGAATAACATTTTTTGATACAAATTGATAATGCCAAACAAGTTGCATGATGACATGTTTGGCATTGTTACTTTGATTGGAATTCTGCTTCATATCCTATTGATTAAGATCTAGCAGCATCGGCATTTCGCAGGCGTCGTGGCCTGTGTTCCCTAGGGGAGCCGACAGATGTACAAAGCCTAATTTCTCATAGAGTTTTACGGCTTCATTTAGTACAGCGGTGGTTTCTAAATAGCAGCTTTGATAACCCGTTTCGCGGGCGAAATCGAGTGCCATTAACGCTACGCGTTTTGCGAGTCCTTTGCCGCGGATTTCTGGCATAAAGTACATTTTTTGCAGTTCGCAGACGCCATCATTGTTAGCTAAAGGCGCAATACCGGCGCCGCCTAAAATGCGGCCCTCTAATTCAATAATCCAATAGTTGGCGCCCGCTTGGGAGTAGATCTGGCTTAGGCAATCTAAGGTCGGGTCCGCCACGCTATAGCCTTTATCCGCGGTTAAGCCGTATTCGGCCGAAACATCGCGGATGACTTTGGCAATTGCGGCATCATCTTGGGCTGTGGCTTGGCGAATGTGACAACTACTTTGCTGCTTGGCGTTATGTACGGCTTGGTTATATAACACGAGGGCCTCTTCGATTTGTGAAGTTTGCAATGGAGTCAGTTGGGCTAAGATCCCTTGGAACAATTGATTTTGCTGAGTATCCAATTTAACGAGTAACTTCTTACCCGCAGGTGTCAGTTGCACAACTAAGCAGCGACTGTCCCGTGGGTGCACCTGACTCTGGGCAAGATGTTTATCGATCAAATGCTTGATAGCGCGGCTCGCATTGGACTTATCAATGCTGAGTTTGCTTGCAAGCTCTTTGATGGTCAGGGGCTGCTTGCCTATCTCAAACAGGGCATGGGCTTGCACGGGCGAAAGGGGTAAATCCCCAAAGGCGGCGTTGAGCATGCCTAAATTTCTCACCAGATAGCGAGACAAATGCCTGAGTTGGGCGGATGAGCCTGACTCAGTCGTTTGCTTAGTTTGAGTCACAGGCTTCGCGGGATCTTGAGCCAAAGGTGCGTTTGTTTGAGCCATAGTCGAATAGGTTTGGTTGCATGTCACAACTAAGTTAGCGGGCTTTAATTCCTCTTGCAACATATTACTAACAATCGACTGTGTAAATATCAGGATTCAATAATGGCGCCATGGCGAGAATAATCGCTTGGGTGTAATTACTTTCACGGGTCGCATGGCCGTGGGTGAGTAAACCTATGGCACCGCCTTTTTGCTTAATATTGATTGTATTGAACAACCTATCCATGACATCCCCGAGTTCTTCCCCCGCTTCTAATGCCCGATAAACTTGCATTGGTAAAGGTAAAATCGCACTGCGGCCAATGGCAAGCTGGTCTTTATGGCCAATCGCGATATAGGCGAATGTGGCAGGGCCAAAGTCGAAACAATCGACACCGCCTTCCATCGCAAAATAGTAATCGGCTTTAGTCTCTTGCGGGTCCTGCTGTTGACAATAGCGCACCCGATTGATCGCCCCTTGGCGAGTGTCGAGATCTGTCATTGGCTGCGCCGCAACACCAGAAGGGGCATCCATGCCGCTGGCTTCTATGATGCTCTCAGGGAACAGCTGTGCTATGGCGTTAGTTGCCGCGTTGATTTTTACTGGGTTTTTAGAACCCACTTTTATCTTAATAATGTTTTGTTGCATATAAGTTATTTATTTTGGATTTTAATGTGGACGCTCGTTTGAATCATTGCTTAAATGGTCTGAGGTGTCTAAGCGTTTGGGTTTTCTATTCTGCCACAGTCGTCGGCGAAGCTCAGTAAAAAAGCCAACAGTAGGGGAGGCAATAGCCAGCCTTAGGGACTAGGAAGCGACATGCAACTATTGCTCCTTCAGTAATTTGGGCTGGAATAGGCAGTAAGGCTATGTCATTGAAGGAACCAAAACCAAGAGATAATAATAATGAAATTCAACAAACTCGTGATTGCTATGGGAATGGCCTGCGGTGTAATACTGACCGGCTGTAACGATAGCGAAGATAGCACTACGCCTACCGAACCTGAAACTCAACTGCAAGCTTTTGCCCCCAATGGTTTACTCAAAGCCAGTATTCGCCGTACTACCTATGGCGTGCCGCATATCCAAGCAGACAACTTAGAAAGTTTAGGTTTTGGTAGTGGTTATGCGCAGGCACAGGACAACTTATGTGTATTAGCCGATGGTTTTATCAAGGCGAACTCACAGCGTTCTATGTACTTTGGTCCCCATGCGTCGATTGACTTCACTACGGGTCAACCTACGGCGGAAGATAACGGTAACCTTATCTCAGATTTTGCCTATAAAGCGTTAAAGATCAGAGCGCAAGCCGAAGAAAAATGGCCGAAATTTAGTGAAAACTCTCGGGCACTTATCCAAGGTTTTACCTCTGGTTATAACCAATATCTTGCTGATGTCGAAGCGGGCACACAAACGGCAGAACCTTTCTGTGGCGGTCAGCCTTGGGTGAAACCCATAGTGCCAGAAGATGTGGTGACTTATTTGTTTTCTATCGCCTTATTACCGGGCGCAGCTAACTTTCTCGATCTGATTTTTTACGCTAACCCAGGAGATGCACAGGAATACATGCCGCGTATCGTTGGGCCCGCGCCTAGCCAAGACCAAACTGCGTTTGTGGCCGATATGCAGTCTAAGTTGATTGCCCGCGCGGCTCGTATCACGACACCAGAAACCAATCCCCGCGATTTAGGTTCAAATGGTTGGGGTTTAGGCAAGGATAAAACCGAAAATGGTAAGGGCATGGTGCTAGGTAATCCGCATTTCCCGCATACGGGTAACCTGCGTTTTTGGCAATCCCATATTACGATCCCAGGGCATTTAGATATGATGGGCGGCTCGTTAGTGGGTATGCCTGGACCGATTAATATTGGTTTCAATAAAGATCTAGCTTGGACTCATACCTTCTCTACCGCTGAGCATTTTGTGATGTATAACCTTGAGTTAGTCTCGGGTGATCGGATGCAGTATTTGTTTGATGGTAAACCTATGCCGATCACCAAAGAGACAGTATCGGTTCTAGTGAATGCAGGTCCTGCGGGCATGCTGGTCGCCGAGAAAGATATTTATACTACGGCCAAAGGCCCTATGGTCGAAGCTCCTCCTGCTTTAGCGCCTTTTGGTTGGGATGATGGCAGTGCCTTTATGATCCAAGATGCCAATATGGGGACTATGGACCCTGTTGACCATTGGTTAGCCATGAACATGGCGACGAACAAAGAAGAGTTCCAACAGGCATTTAAGGACTACGATGGTGTCATCTTCAATAACACTATGTACGCCGATAAAGAGGGCAATGCTTTTTATATCGACGACTCAACTGTGCCAGGATTATCTGAATCGGCAGTTGTGTTGTTAAAAACCTCACCGGATATTAAAGCGGCTAAGGCAAAAGCCGGATTTACGATTTTACCCGGTAACACTTCGTTGTTTAGCTTCGATGGTCCTACGCCCTATGAGCGTGCGCCCAAGCTTGAGCGCAGCGACTTTGTGCAAAACTCCAATGACTCCTTTTGGTCGACTAACTTGAATGAACCGCTGACTTACTTCTCGCCTATGTACGGCGCAGAGGCTGGACAGCTATCACTGCGGACACGGATGGGCTTGAGTTTAATGCAGGATGCCGCGGGGGCTGATGGCAAGTTCAGCTTGGAAGAACTCGAAGCGGCTGTGCTGTCGAATCGCAGTTATCTCGCCGAGTTAGTGCTGCCTGACTTGATTGCCCAGTGTGATGCCCAAGGCAGTACACCTGTGGTGGTGTCGGCGAGTTTATCTAAGGATATCTCTTCGGCTTGTGCGGCTTTAAAGGCGTGGAACGGTAAGCAAGATAACGACAGTAAAGGTGGTGCTTTACTACGTGAATTTGCCCATCTATTCAGCCAAACAACCATGTTGACCCAAGGATTCGATCCCGCTAATGCGGCAACGACACCTAAAACCTTGACTACGGATGGTAGTGCCTTAAAGGCCTTGGCGCACAGTGCGCTTAACCTTGAGGCCGCAGGCTTTGCCTTAGATGCGCCATTAGGGGATGTGCAATTTGTGGAGAAATCGCTGCCAGATGGAACGCCAAGCGGGTCGCGTTTACCTTGGCCGGGTAGTCATAATGCTGAAGGTGGATTCAACGTGTTTTCAACCAGTTTGTCGGGTGATGACACTTTGATCCCGCAGCACAAATACGCTGCTGTGATGGATGTGGTCACTGGCAAGGCGATGAGTTCTGGCTTAACGGCGAAAGGGTACCAAGTGCGTTACGGGTCGAGTTGGATGATGGCGGTGAACTTTACCGACGAGGGGCCTGTGGCGCGGGGGATTTTAACTTACTCTGAGTCGAGTAATATCTTAACGCCTGCGTTTGCCGATCAAAGTATCTTTTACTCGAGTGCTAAAAGCTTCCGTCCTTTGTTGTTCAAAGAGGCTGACATAGCACCTGCTGTAGTGTCGACAACGGAGCTGACACTACAAAAACCATAAGTCAGATTTTGCGCTTTAATCGTTAGCGGCTCACTTCGGAGTTGAATCTGGATGAGCCGTTTTTTATGCGTGTTTGCGACTGATAGCGATTTGTAAAAATTTAACATTAACGACTGTGATCTCGATCTACCTTAGGTGTGAGTATGTGGCGACTGGTCTCGTTTTGTTAATTTTTGTGACGCATGCCCGGTTAGCTGTTTTTCTCGGCGCTTATGCGATGTCACTGGATTTGGCTTGAGGTGAATACCTTGTATTTTTAAGTGGCTTTTTATGTATATGTTTTGATGCTGTATTGAAAACTTATTACATTAAATCAGCGATCTAGATCTCAATATCAGTTTATTATGAAATTCCCTTACATAAAGCCGTGTCAGATCAACTTTTATGGGCTTTTTTTGGTTATCCTTAGCGCGAATTTATTATGCTAGTCACACCGTAAGGTAACTTTTATATGCAAAAAGATGCGACCAGTGTTCTTGGAACACCTCAAAGCACACAGAATCTAGATTCAACGAAACACTTACCTTGGACTCGCCAAGACACGACTTGGATGTTGAGTTTGTTCGGCACTGCCGTTGGCGCTGGAATTTTATTTTTACCTATCAATGCGGGCATGGGCGGCTTTTGGCCTCTTGTGTTAATGGCAGTGATCATTGGTCCTATGACCTATCTTGCCCACCGTGGTTTATCTCGTTTTGTTTGTTCATCAAGCATTCCTGGTAGCGACATTACTCAAGTAGTTGAAGAGCATTTTGGTGTTGGCGCGGGTAAAGCCATTACCGTACTGTATTTCTTTGCTATCTATCCGATTGTATTAATTTACGGTGTGGGTATTACCAACACTGTTGATAGCTTTATCGTCAATCAGTTAGGCATGGCATCGCCACCACGCTTCATTCTATCGGGTGTATTGATCCTCGGTATGATGGCTGTAATGGTCGCAGGTGAGAAATTCATGCTCAAAGTGACACAATTGCTGGTGTATCCGCTGGTGGGTATTTTGGCCTTTATGTCTATCTACCTGATCCCTGAATGGAAAATGGATGCTTTACTCGTTGTACCAGAAGCGGGTGCATTTTTAGGCACAGTTTGGTTAACGATTCCAGTTTTAGTGTTTGCCTTTAACCATTCTCCAGCGATTTCACAGTTTTCTGTGTCATTGAAACGTGACCATGGCGCGAATGCTTCTCGCAAAGCTGATGTTATTTTACGTAATACTTCCATGATGTTAGTGGGCTTTGTGATGTTGTTTGTGTTCTCTTGTGTGCTGTCATTATCGCCAGCACAATTGGCCGAAGCGAAAGCTCAGAATCTACCGATTTTGTCTTATCTCGCCAACGTGCATTCAAGTGGTTTTGTGAGCTACTTTGGTCCATTAATTGCCTTTATCGCGATTGTGTCTTCTTTCTTTGGCCATTACATGGGCGCGACAGAAGGCATGAAGGGGATTATTGTTAAGCAGTTAGACACGAATAAAAAAGGCATTTCAGAGCAAAAAATCAACAAATTTATTCTGGTGTTTATGTTTGTGACGATTTGGGCCGTGGCAATCAAAAACCCAAGTATTTTGAATATGATTGAAGCTTTAGGTGGCCCAATTATCGCGGCTATCCTGTACTTGATGCCTATGTACGCTGTATACAAAGTGCCAGCATTAAAAGCGCACCGTGGTCGCATCAGCAATATCTTCGTGGTTATAGCGGGTTTATTGGCAATGACGGCTATTCTGTTTGGCTTCTTTCGTTAAGTTTTAATCTTAGTAGAAACGCGGTTTGAATGTGAATCGTGAGTCGTAAAAAGAAAAGGATCGTGCCATTGGCCCGATCCTTTTTTATTACGTATAACATTTGAATCGCTTATTTTTCTTCGTACATTAAGTAGTAACTCTGCTTCATCCCTAACGCTTGATAGGTCTGCTGTGCGGCGAGATTTTCTTGCTCGACATATAAACGGAAGCTTGCGGCACCACCATTGGCTTCGGCCAGTTGTTTGACTTCGCTGTAGAGTTTGGCATAGATGCCTTGGCGACGATTTTTCGGGCGAATATACACACTCTGGATCCAGTAATAATCCTTCGCACGCCAATCGCTCCATTCAAATGTCACCATGAGCGAGCCGACTAGCTCACCTGCGATTTCAGCGACCAGGTAAAACCCTTTTTGCGGGCTCTCAAGTAGCGTGCCCACACCTCGAGTCAGTGTCGCTTCATCTAAGGCTAGGCCTTCGGTTTCTTGGGCCATGGCCTGATTAAACTGCACTAAGGCGATTAGGTCTTGAGCCTTAGCTTTACGAATCAACATACTACAACTCCTAGGCGGTTATTTGGCAATACCGCTCTTGCTTAGTAAACAACATTTTGTGATTCACTTTATCATGGAACGACGAGGGATAACGAGTTTGGCTGTGGCAAGTTAGGCACTGATATTATTTATTGCTGTGGATATTTGTACGACTAAAGTCTTATCTGCTAGGCTTATCTTTAGTGTCCTTTCGCTGAACTAAGTGAGTTAATGATGGGATTTATTAAGTCTACTCGCCGCTATAAACTTAAAATTTTACCCGTCTATGATATTGCTGCTGATGAACAGATAAATCATCTTCTGCATTTTATTTTAACGCTGTTGAGCTTCGGTTTATGGGGTTTAGTTTGGTGGTGGTTGGTCTTAAAAGCTAACGGTAAGTCCGACTTTATTTTCAGTGGTTTTGATGACGATTATTGGAGTTATTTGATTGAGCGTGAGCAACCGCCTGCGTCGCTTTATCGTCAGCAAATAGCACCAAAAAAAGTCACAGAATATTTTGATGCTTAAGCAGGAAAACTAACATTTCAGCGGCCAATTTAACAAACTTGGTTTGGTTAATATTACTGATTTTAAGGCGGTTTAGCTCAACGTGACCCAGATCATCCCTCGATTAAAACCCCTCTGCTAGACTCGGCGATTGCCCCATTTAGACTGAGAAACTAGCGCGCTAGTTTTGGTCTTTGCCCCATCATAGTTTCGAATTCAAGGTTATCAATATGACAAAACAAAAGTCGTCAGCATTAGGCCGTGTTTGGTCTCGCTGGATGTCAGTGCCGCTGTGGCTGCAAATTGTTATCGGTATGGTGCTAGGTATTTTAGTGGGCATCATCTTCGGTGAGCAAGCGACTCACTTAAAACCGATAGGCACCTTGTTTGTTAATTCCATTAAGATGCTGATTGTGCCATTGGTATTTTGCTCACTGATTGTGGGCGTCACTTCGATGCAAGATACGAACAAGATGGGGCGTATTGGTTTTAAATCTTTTGCGTTTTATCTCTTTACCACGGCTATCGCGATCACTATCGGTTTGATTGTCGGTTATGTTCTTCAACCCGGTGCAGGTTTAGGTTTGTCATTGGCAGATGGCACGGCTCAAACTGCCAAAGAAATACCTTCTTTAGTCGATACTTTGATCGACATAGTACCGACGAATCCTATTGCGGCTTTAGCAAGCGGGCAAATTTTGCAAGTTATAGTATTTGCGATTGTTTTAGGTATCGCCTTAGTGCTGATTGGCGAGCATGGAAAACCTGCAATTAAAGTGTTCGAAAGTTTAGCTGAGGCTATGTATAAAATGGCCGACATGGTGATGAAGCTCGCACCCTACGGTGTATTTGGGCTAATGGCTTGGGTAGCGGGGGAGTATGGGATTGATATGCTCTGGCCACTGATCAAAGTCATTATTGCTGTGTACCTTGGCTGTATTATTCATGTGATTGGATTCTATAGTTTTTTACTGCGCGGATTTGCGAAGTTAAGCCCGCTGCAGTTTTTTAAAGGGATTAGCAATGCCATGTTAGTGGCGTTTACCACGTCGAGCTCTGCGGGCACGCTTCCTGTGAGTATGAAGTGTGCGAGTGAAAATTTGGGAGTTCATAAGAAGATCTCTAGCTTCGTGTTACCGCTAGGCACCACAATCAATATGGATGGCACAGCGTTATACCAAGGTGTCACAGTGCTGTTTGTGGCACAGGCGTTTGGTATCGACCTGACTGTCGTCGATTATCTCACCATTATTTTAACGGCGACGTTGGCCTCTATTGGTACTGCGGGAGTGCCCGGTGCGGGTTTAGTGATGTTGACTTTAGTACTTACAACCGTAGGGCTTCCCTTAGAAGGGGTGGCATTGATTGCGGGAATTGACCGTATTTTAGATATGGTGCGTACTGTGGTAAACGTCTCCGGTGACTTAGTGGCGACGACTGTTATTGCAAAGTCTGAAGATGAGCTGGATATGGCGCATTATAATGCCGACATAGATCAAAGCGCCGTAATCGCCGAACAGAATATTGCCCTCGAAATTGCAGCGGCTAAGAGTGTCAAAGCATAGGGAGCTTTTATTGCTGGTTCGTTAACTAAAAAAACCGCCATTGGCGTAATGCCGATCAGTTAAGACAGATCGCTTGACGATCTCGCTGAAAAGATCAAAATCCGATGACCTCATGTCATCGGATTTTTTTATGCAACTCTCAGAAGCACTCGCCCGTACTCATATTACCCGCCTAACCGAATTCACCTGCTTAGCAGATGTGTTAGAACCTGAGTTAATTCAATCTTGCCTAGACTCTCAGGGCGTTGCGACGTTAAGACGGCGTAAATTGCCGATGGACGCGATGATTTG